>JANPOX010000156.1:0-12980 GCA_031428235.1 Bacteroidia bacterium
ATTAATGGAACGTTTAACATGATGACTGTGTATAATAAAATTCCTTACTTCAGAAAAATAAATATTGGAGGTAACAAAGCAAAAACAAATATCAAAAGTACTCCCAAAACAAAGGCTGCAGAAGATTCAGCAAAAAAAGCAGATCCTCAAAGCATTAAAGATATTGGCGAATTCCTTGCGAGAGGCATCATGATGATTAAACAGGTTTCTATGTCCTATCAACAAACTAACGGAACCGGAATGCCGGGCTTTTTGCCAAGCTCACAGTATTTAGGAATGGATCCTAGTAAAAATATGGCCCCTGGCCTTGGGTTTATTAGCGGTTCAAATGATAGTATTTTAAGAAATTCGATTAAAAATGATTGGCTGGTTAAAAATCCGAACCAAAGTTTGCCTTATACCACAACCAGTACTAAAAACATTACTTACCGTGCAAATGTTGAACCTCATGGAAGTTTAAAAATAGAATTAAACGGCACCAAATCTTTTGGAAGAAATGAATCTATGTTTGTGAGATGGGATTCTACCCAGCAGGATAACGGAAACCGAGGGTACTTGTTTGAAACACCAAATAATACCGGAAATTACAGTATCAGTGTATTTACTTTAGGAAAATCCTTTAAGGATAAAGGAAATATAAAAGATGGAACATCTGTTTTGTTTGATGAATTTTTAGCAACCAGGCAGGATGTGGCAAAAAACTTAGCCGCAGCTAACAGCACAGGTATTGATGACCCATTGATTGGGCCGGATAATAAAGAATATTATGACGGTTATAGCAATACACAGCAGGATGTTTTATTGGGTGCTTTCTATGAAACATACACCGGTAGAAAAGTGAAAGGTGTTGGTACTGATAAAATGTTTAAGCAAATTCCTTTACCAAACTGGACAATAAGCTGGGATGGATTAGGTAAGGTGAAATTTATGAAAAAGTTCTTCCAGTCGGTAACTGTTCGCCATGCTTACCGTTCAATTTATACAATTGGAGGCTATGCCAATAACTTGCTTTTTATCGATAAAGATCGCGATGAATATTCTGAATCAAGAGTACCAGTTCAGAATTCAGTTTTTGGTGGCGTTCAGCAATCGGCTAATTTTAATCCTAAATACACAATTCAGGGAGCAACCATTACTGAAGCATTCAGCCCATTAATTAAGTTCGATTTTAAATTCAATAAACCGGGATTACTCGCCAATTTTGAGATCAAAAAGGATAAAACAGTTAACTTAAATATTACCGGGCCACAAATTATTGAAACCAAAGGTCAGGAATATGTGATTGGGGTAGGATACCGTTTTCCTAATTTAGTAATCAATGCCATTAAAATTAAAGGCCAATCAGTTAAAAGCGACTTGAACTTTAAGTTGGATTTGTCCTACAGAAAAAACATGACAATTATTCGCAGAATTGTTGATGAGATCAGTACACCAACTGGCGGACAAAACATCATTACTTTAAAAACCGCATTGGATTATCAGTTAACCCAGGCTATAAATTTAAGGTTCTTCTATGACTGGATCAGGACAACGCCTCAAACATCCAATTCATTTCCAACGGCTAATACAAATGCCGGATTTAGTTTAAGGTTTAATTTACAGTAAATAAGGGACTAAAAGGAATGAAGAGATTTGAGGGACGGCAAGAACTAAAGGAGCAATTTAATTTTCATCTCTAATGTCCCTTTAATTGCCACAAGTCTATCAAGTCCCACAAGTCCCTTAAATCTCTTTAGTCTCTTTTATCACTATGAACGAAAAACTAAGCATGCAGGATCTGGGACGATTAAGTTCAGATGAATTTAAAGCGACAGAAAAAAATAAAATCATCCTGGTATTGGATAATATCAGGAGTTTAAATAATGTTGGTTCAGCTTTCAGAACCGCGGATGCTTTTTTAATTAAAGCTATTTATTTATGCGGCGTAACCGGCACTCCTCCAAAACCTGAAATAGAAAAAACAGCCTTAGGAGCTACGGAAACTGTTTCGTGGAAATATTTTAAAACCACCCAGGAAGCTATTGATGAATTAAAAACAGCCGGTTATTTTATCGCTTCCATTGAACAGGCCAAAAATTCAATCATGTTAAACCAATTTCAAAAACCCGCAAAATCACTTGCTTTAGTTTTTGGAAATGAAGTATATGGCGTAGAGCAATCTATTATTGACCAAAGTGATTCCTGTATTGAAATTCCGCAATTTGGCACCAAGCATTCATTTAATGTTTCTGTGAGTATGGGAATTGTGTTATGGGAAATGCTGCGCTGAAGGGACAAAAGAGACTTAAAAGATTAAAGAGACTGTTTGACCAAAGAGACTAAACGGACAAATCTCTATTAAATTCTTTCAATCTCTTTGTCCCTTAAATCTCTTCGGTCTCTTCAATCTTTTAAGTCTTTTTTAATGGTATTTATTAAACACATCCCAACTATCGGTATACGCTTTTTTCAGTAAATCTTTGTTGAGGTTCAACGGCACACGGTAAGTATCAAAATAAACTTCCAGGTCTTCGGTAGCCAAATTTCCGGTCAAATCATCTTTAGCCATTGGGCAACCGCCAAAACCATGTATGGCAACATCAAAACGATTGCAACCGTTTTTGTAAGCAGCTTCTATTTTCTCTAAAGAGTTTTCCTTAGTAGAGTGGAGATGAGCGCCAATTTCAACACCGGTAAATTCAGGAATCATCGTAGAGAATAAGTGCGAAATGTTTTCCTTATTGGAAACGCCAATGGTATCAGAAAGTGCTATGATCTTAATTCCCAAATAACTTAATTTTTTTGCCCAGTTAATTACGATTTCACTATTGTATTCATCTCCGTATGGATTTCCAAAAGCCATGGAAATATAAACCACCAATTCTTTATTATGTTTTATACAAAGGTTTTGAATTTCCTCAACACGTACTAAAGATTCAATAATGCTGGAATTGGCATTGCGCTGCTGAAAAGTTTCTGAAATAGAGAAGGGAAAACCAAGGTATCGAATCTCTTCAAAAGAGCAGGCATCCTCAGCGCCACGGGTATTAGCAATAATGGCTAACAATTTACTGGATTCTGCTGACAGATCGAGACCTTTTAAAACTTCAGCTGTATCACGCATTTGGGGAATAGCTTTAGGAGAAACAAAACTTCCGAAATCAATGGTATCAAATCCAATGTTTAATAGGGAATTAATGTATTTTGTTTTGACTTCTGTTGGAATAAATTCTTTAATGCCTTGCATGGCATCTCTCGGACATTCAATAATTTTCATCATTATCATAGTTTTTGTTTAACAATCTCTTTATTAATGCTTTTAATTAAGCCCGGACCTTCATAAATAAAACCTGTATATAACTGAATTAAATCAGCACCAGCCTTTATTTTTTCAATGGCATCTTCCGGGCTATGGATTCCGCCAACCCCAATCACGGGAAAAGCGTTGTTCGATTTTGTTTTCAGGTATGCAATCACTTCAGTACTTCTTTTTGTTAAGGGTTTTCCGCTTAAGCCACCCATTCCAAAATCTGTTATTTCTTTTTGAGTATAACTTAGTGGTTCACGGGCAATTGTGGTGTTAGTTGCTACAATGCCATCAATTTTTGTAGTAGCAACAATATCAATAATATCATCGAGTTGAGAGTTGGTTAAATCAGGGGCTATTTTTAATAATATGGGCTTCCGTTTTGGTTTTAAATGGTTGATTTTCTGCAAATGATTTAATAAGTGCGTTAAAGGTTCTTTATCTTGTAACTCTCTTAGGTTAGGAGTGTTAGGTGAGCTTACATTAACCACAAAATAGTCTACTACATCAAACAAAGCATTAAAACAGTATTCATAATCAAGGATGGCGTTATCATTAGTAGTTGATTTATTCTTGCCAATATTTCCACCAATGATGGTATTGGTTTTTCTGTTTTTTAAACGAATTGCAGCTGCATCCACTCCTTCATTATTAAAACCCATTCGGTTTATTAAGGCTGCATCTTTTGGTAATCTGAACAAACGGGGTTTTTCATTTCCGGGCTGAGGTTTTGGCGTCAAAGTTCCTATTTCAATAAATCCGAAACCCAGGGCACTGAGTTCATTAAACGCTTTGGCATCTTTATCCAAACCGGCAGCTAAACCAACAGGGTTTTCAAAAGTTAAACCGAACAACGTTTTTTTTAATGAGGGATGTTTAAAACCAACCAGGGAAGAAGTTATTAACCGTCCAAACCCATTCCCAAGACCTATTTTGAGTAAGTCAAATGTTAAATAATGAGCCTTTTCAGGATTAATTTTAAATAATAATGGTTTGAGTAAATGCTTGTACATACCCTACAAATGTACGTTTTATGATGTTTTGAACTTAATGAAATTTAGAATGTTCAAAAAAAAAAAGTTTTTTTTTGTTTTTTTAACTCAAATTCAAAAAAACATGTATTTTTGCAAACAAATTAATAAAACCTAAACAAAACTTAAAATGAAAAAAGTATTATCAATCGTTGCTGTAGCTGCATTATCAGTTGCATTTGTATCTTGTGGTCCTTCTAAAGAAGAAATCGAAGCAAAAGAAAAAGCTAAAGCTGATTCAGTTGCTGCTGTTGCTCAAGCTTCTGCTGATTCTTTAGCTAAAGTTGCTGAAGCTGAAGCTGCTGCTGCTGCTGAAGCTATGGCTAAAATGTCTGCTGATTCTACAAGAATGGCTGACTCAGTTGCTGCTGCATCTAAAGGTGGAAAAAAACACTAATATTTAGTAAGCTAAAAAATTAAAGCCCGTCGCTTCAAAGCAGACGGGCTTTTTTTATTTTTAAAATTAAGGTAAATAGTGGGAAACAGATGTTTTTAGTGAACTAATCAGCTCTTCATCCATATATTGGTAATCATCAGGTATATCTAATACTATAATTTTATTTTTTAAAATAATATCCCTGAAGTTTTCTTCTATTCTTTGTTTATGCCGTTTTTCCATCACAAAAACATGATCAGCCCATTCCAGTAATTTCGCATTAACCCGGGTTTTGGCAGAGGGCTCTGTTCCCGCAGATCTAACAGATAAACCTTTATAATTTCTGAATAATGCTTCAGCAGTTGGGCTTCTCCATTGGTTTCTGCTACAAATAAAGAGAATGTTCATTACAGGCCGGTATATTTTCTGAATAATTTAATAGCCAATGCTAATAAGATAATTCCAAATACTTTCTTGAGGATGGCAATTCCGCCTGCACCAATTATTTTTTCAATTTTCTCAATGTTTCTCAATACAATGTACACTATAATAACGTTTAATATAATGGCTGTAATAATAGACACGATATTATACTCGGCACGAATAGATAAAAGCGTGGTTAATGTTCCGGTTCCTGCAATTAAAGGAAAAGCTAATGGAATTACTGAAGCTGTTGCAGGCATATTATCTTTTGAGATTTGTATACCAAGTATCATTTCAAAAGCAACTATGAAAATAAGCAAGGAGCCGGCAATGGCAAAATCACCAATAGAAATCCCAATGATATCCAAAATGGATTGACCAACAAATAAAAATACGACCATTATTCCCAATGAAGTAAAGGAAGCTTTGGAGGCATTAATCTCACCGGTTTTTTTTTTTAATCCAATTATAATTGGGATCGAACCAATAATATCAATCACCGCAAAAAGTACCATGGTTACTTTCAGGATTTCAATGATATCAAAATGTAAATTCATAATCCGTAAATTTTTAACAAATGTACTATTTATGGGAAACTTATAATGTGCTCAGACTTAAAATTATTTGTAAGTTTATCAGATGAAAAAAATAATATTATCAGGATTCATGCTGGCCATGATCTCTTGCACTCAGGTCAATTCAAACGGAGAAAAAACAATTACACAGGGAGATGATACGGTTACGGAAGTAGGTATTTCACTGAATAAATATGATGCCATAAGTGAGCTTGCTGAAATTGAAGAGCCACAGGAATTGCTTTTCAGAGCAACCGGAACTGAACCAGGTTGGATGGCTGAGTTCTATAATGACAAATTGCGTTTGGTGGTAGATTATGGTAAGGATAGCATTTGGATTGATGATTCTTTTGAAAAAATAAAAGATGAAAAAGGTTTTACGTTTATGAAAACTATAAAAGAAAAATCAGTGACTATCAGTGTTGAAAATAAAACCTGTACAGATGCTGCCGGAGATAAGGCAGATAGATTAGTTATGATAAAATTTAATAATACTGTTTATAAGGGCTGTGGCAATTTTACAAAATAATTTTTGATCCTGATTAAACCTTTTCTTTTTTAGCTGGTCATAGATACAAATAAAAATAAAACGATAATCTATGAAAACCAGACAATTAACATTAGGCATTGCTTTAGTAGCTATTGTAAGTGCCGGCATTTTTTCATCTTGTAAAAAGAAAGAAAAAATAGAAGAACAAGATAAAGATACTGCAGGAGCAGCCGATCAATCACTTGCATCAACGACAGTAAATGACATGACCAGCATTTCTGATGAAGCAGGAAAAAACTATTCGGTTTCAAGTTTTAAGACTGCCGATCCTAATGGATTGTTGGCGACATCTTGTGCTACTGTAACTTTAGATACAATGGCTGCTGCAAAAACCATTACTGTTAATTTTGGTGCAACCAATTGTTACTGCAATGATGAACGCTTTAGAAGAGGGTCTTTAATTATTTCATTTACAGGTAAATACAGAGATTCATTAACTGTAATTACAATTACTCCCCAAAATTATTATGTAAATGATAACCAGGTAACCGGTTCTAAAACCATTACTAATAAAGGTCATAACGCAGCAAACCATTTAGTTTATGAAATTAATGCCAACATTCAGGTGATAAAAGCCAATAATGGTGGAACAATCTCATGGCAAAGCAATCGCCAGAGAGAATGGTTAACAGGTGAAAGTACTTTTACATGGGCTGATGACATTTACTCCATCACAGGTAGTGCTAATGGAACTGCTTCAAACGGTAACTCCTTCTCGTCAGTAATCACTTCTCCTTTAATTAGAAACATGAGCATTGGTTGTCGCCGTCATTTTACTCAGGGAACTGTTGAACATACACCATCTGGTAAAGCAACGCGTTATATTGATTATGGAAACGGTGCTTGCGATAATCAAGCTACAGTAACCATAAACGGAAATACCTACACAATTACACTCCCATAAATTCCGTTTATTAATTCATTTTCATCAAAGGCTGAAGGTTTCTTCAGCCTTTTTGTTGATAAGCCAATGATTTCTTCCTTTTTAGCCCTTTTATAGCTTCTTAAAATGTTGTAATATTGTATATGCTTTACAATTGGAAAACCGCTTTTTTGGATAAACACTTCAGGTCCCGGTTTATAATTTCGATTATTCTTGTCAGTTTCATCTTAACAGGCTTTGCCGTTTTATTGGCTTATATTGAAACAAGACAGGGCCATACGTTTTATGACCCGATTTTGAATTTCATAAAGCCACGGGATGTATCTGACTTTATCTTTTTTGTGACTTATTCAACGGCTCTAGTAGGATTGATCTATGCACTTAATTCGCCTTATCGGTTTTTACATTTAATGCAAATGTATGGTTCACTTACTTTATTGAGAGTTATTACATTGTTTTTTGTTCCCTTAGATCCTCCCACGGCCATTATTCCTTTGCGCGATGCCTTTTTAACTCATACTTTTTATGCAGGAAATGAACACTTAAAAGACCTTTTCTTTAGCGGGCATGCAGCTACCTTATTTTTATTTTATTTCTTCGCCACTAATAAACCATTAAAATGGTTGTTTTTAATTTCGGCTATTGCCGTATCTATTGGAGTAGTGGTGCAACATGTTCATTATAGTTATGATGTTTTGGCAGCTCCAATTTTTGCCTTTATTGCCTATAAGGTAATTACCAAGTTTTCTAAACATTACTATACCGAAATTTCCCGGGAGGTTTAAACAGACCACTGTCCAAAAGATTTTCATTTCAGAGAATTTAAGGTTCAATTGATAGGTATTTTTATAGAGTGCGCCCTATATTTACATATTCTTCATTAATTATATGCCTTTTCTATCTCGTATCTTGTAAACATAAACAAGCTGTTACCAAACCGAGTGACAAAACTGAAAAGACAAAAAGCAGTTCACGTTCTCTTAAAAAACAATACGCCGAAAAAATTGGTGTCGATGAATCGGATATCAAAAATGAAAAATTGTATGGATTTATAAATGAATGGCAAGGTGTGACCTATAAATATGGAGGAAAAGACAAGAATGGAATTGATTGTTCAGGATTAACTTCCACCTTATATTCTAAAGTTTATAACAAAACAATATCCTCTTCCACAAAAGCCTTGGTAGGGGAAGTAAAAAAAATAAAGGAGTCAGACCTCAAAGAAGGTGATCTTGTTTTTTTTAACACCAATGGTAAAAGTATTTCCCATGTGGGGGTATTTTTACAGAACAATAAATTTGTACATGCCTCCACTAAAAAAGGGGTTATGATTAGCGACATGACCGAGCCTTATTTTAAAAAAACCTATGTGATGTCGGGAAGGGTGAAATAACTCCGGCAATATTTTTTAAGTAATTCAGTTATAAAGTAAAAATCACCTATGAATAAAATCATACTATTAATTTTATTATTGGTTTATAGTGGTATTACCCGATGTCAATCGTGGACACAGTTAACAGATTTTCCCGGAGGACAAAGAGACGATGGAACTTCTTTCACTATTAATACTAAAGCTTATTGCTTTACAGGACTGGAGCCTGGATGGAACTGTCAGGGTAATGGTTTTGTATTTGATGGTAGTTTTGAGACCTGGTCGCCTATGGCATCTTTACCAGTTGGGAAGGAAAGACAATATGCAACAGCTTTTTCTTATAATGGAATTGGTTATATGATGGGAGGATTACAATGCAATAATAATTGTTTGAATGATTTTTGGCAATACTCTGTTTCAACAAATACATGGACAGCATTGCCTGATTTTCCAGGATCAGGCAGGCAGGGTATGTGCAATTTTATCATTAAAAATAAACTGTACATTATTGGTGGTAGGCCAACGAGTAATATTACATTAAATGAAATATGGGAATATAATTTCTCAACAACAACCTGGACTCAAAAAAATAATCTTCCTTTTGCAGGAATGTGGCGTGGTGCTGCTTTTTGTATAGATACAGTTGGGTATGTTTGTTATGGCCAAACTAACACAGCAACAGCAAGTTTTTATAATCATTTGATGTATCGCTATGATCATGTGGCAGATGACTGGACGGTAGTTCCCAATATTGTTTTACCTGCCCGCAATTATATTGCCTTTGCTGTGACAAATAAAAAAGCCTGTTTATATGGCGGACAGGATTCGTTGAATGCGATAACCAATGATGTAAAAGTATTTGATCCTTCAGACACAAGTCTGATAACACTCGCGGGTGTCCCAACCATTGGCAGAAAAGGAACTATGTTCTTTGCGTTGAATGATGTATTTTATGTCACCACCGGTTTGGATGCAACACAAACCCGGATCAAAGAAACCTGGAAGAACACAACTTTTGTAGGATTAAAAGAACAATCTGAATTATCGGTAAACATATTTCCAAACCCTTCAAATGATAAACTAAACATCGAATTGATTTCATCTTCAAATGCCACTTTTCAGTTATATAATCCGTTGGGAGAATTAGTATTGGAATCAAAAATAGCTATTATTAAAACAGAAGTAAATACCACGTTATATCCTGATGGTATTTATCTGTTATCTGTAAAAACAAAAACAGGTATCAGTTCTAAAAAGATCGTTATTCATCATTGATCTTTTTTATTAAATTTGTAATAAATAATATTATAACATGGTAACCTCGGCTTTAAAAAAGAAAATTCACGAATATATTGATATAACAGATGAGAAAATTTTAAAAGCGGTTTATACCATTTTAGAAGCACATGTTAAGTCTTCGGAGTCGGATTTTGAATTTAATCCGGAGCAAATTAAAGAATTAAATAAGCGTCGTAAAGATCATTTAGAAGGTAAAAGTAAATCCTACGCGTTCGAGGAGATTAAAAAACAAATCGTTTCTAAGCCCAAAAAATGAAATATGATTTAATTATAAAGGAACCTGTAAAAACTGAAATTACAGAAGCATATAATTATTACGAAGACAAACAAGAGAAACTGGGGTCATGCTTTATTAGACGCAATAGAAGAAGCATTGCAGGAACTCAAATCAAATCCATTAGGCTATCAGATTAAATATAATGTATATCGTACAAAATTAGTCCGCCCATTTCCTTACATTTTAATTTATGAGATAAGAGATAAAGAGATCATCGTTTATCAATTAATTAATGCAAAAAAAGCACCAATTAAACGGTTTAAGAAATAAAATCTGAATTAATTTTAATTAACGCTTCTCTATCAATACTTGTCTGTTAAAAACAATCTCTTTTCGTAAATTTAAAAAGCACGATTGATTGTAATTTAACCACATGATTAATTTTTTTTATAGAACTCTTTTTGCCTTTACAATATTAGTTACGATGGCTTTTGTGATAGAAAAACCATCCGTTAAAACCACTCCCGATTTTTTAAAACTGGAATCCCGTTGGGTTGACTCCGTATTTGCATCTTTGAACTCGGATCAGCGTTTAGCACAATTATTTATGGTGGCTGCCTATAGTAATAAAGACATGAAACATGTGGCCGAGATCAGGGAACTGGTTGAAACTTATAATATTGGCGGATTAATTTTTATGCAGGGCGGACCGCTGAGAGAAGCTAAACTGAATAATTATTATCAAAGCAAAGCCAAAACTCCTTTATTGATTTCAATTGACGGCGAATGGGGCTTAGCGATGAGGTTGGACAGTACTCCAAAATATCCCAGGCAAATGACATTAGGCGCAATTAAAAATGACTCTTTGATTTTTCAAATGGGAAAACTAATTGCACGTGAATGCAAACGAATGGGTATTCATGTGAATTTTGCACCGGTAGCTGATATCAATAATAATCCTTTGAATCCTGTGATTGGCATGAGAAGCTTTGGAGAAAACAAGTACAATGTCGCCAACAAAGCAGTCATGTATATGAAAGGCTTGCAGGCTGAAGGCGTCATGGCAAATGGAAAACATTTCCCCGGACACGGTGATACGGATAGTGATTCTCATAAAACTTTACCTGTGATCAGCGCCTGTAAAGAACGTATGGATACACTGGAATTATATCCTTTCCAACAATTGTTTAACCAGGGTTTATCAAGTATTATGGTGGCACATTTATTTGTACCCTGTTATGATACCACAAAAAATACAGCCTCTACTTTATCGCCTTACATCGTTCAGGACCTTTTAAAAAAACAATTGGGATTCGAGGGATTGATATTTACCGATGCTTTGAACATGAAAGGCGTGGCTAATTTTTACGAGCCCGGAATGGTAGATGTAAAGGCACTGTTAGCAGGAAATGATGTTTTATTGTTTGCTGAGAATGTTCCAAAGGCCATTGAACAAATTAAAATTGCAGTTGGTAAAGGGCAAATTACTCAGGACGAAATTGATGCCCGTTGTAAAAAAATACTGAAGGCTAAGTTCTGGTGCGGCTTAAATAATAAGCAGTATGTCAACCCTAAAAATTTATATGAAGACCTGAACACAAAATCTTCTTTCGTAATGAATACTAAACTGGCGGAAGCTTCTGTGACCTTATTAAAAAATGATAATAATTTATTGCCTCTTCAGCGTTTGGATACATTAAAGATCGTTGAGGTTTCAGTGGGTGATTCCAAAGAGAATTTATTTTCCACTACCATCAATAAATATTCAAAAATTCCACATTTGGGAATTGATCATGACGCCACAAAAAAAGAAAGAGACACCTTAATGGCAAGGTTAAAAAATTACGATATGGTTATTTTGCAGGTCAATAAAACATCCTACAAACCTGAAAAAGATTTTGGGTGTTCTGAGGGGAGCCAGGATATCATATCAAAGATCTGTAATAAAAAAAATACCATCACCTGTTTATTTTCTAATCCCTACCTCATTAATAAATTAGAAAACATTAATAAGTCTCTTGGAATTATTGAAGTTTATGAGAATAATCAGTTCAGTCAGAAAGCCGCGGCGGATGCTATTATGGGAGCCATTACCGTAAATGGGACTTTGCCTGTTTCTACCAATTTATTTAAAGCCGGAACAGGAATTGAAATCAGCAAAACAATTCGTGTGCATTATGTTACACCGGAACAAGTTGGAATTAACAGCAGCAGGTTGCAACAGGTAGATTCTATTGCCCTCCATGGCATTAAAGAAAAAGCCTATCCGGGTTGCCAGGTAATTGCTATTAAAGATGGGAAAGTATTTTATCAGAAGAACTTTGGAAAACAAACTTATGAAGCTTCTGCTGAAAAAGTAAATGATCATACCATTTATGATCTGGCTTCTCTCACAAAAGTTCTATCTACTTCACTTGCCTTAATGAAATTAACTGAAGAAAATAAATTTGATTATAATGAACATCTGGAATATTATTTCCCTGAATTAAAAGGAACGAATAAATCAACAATAAACTATAAAGATATGTTGACTCATCAATCAGGTTTACCGGCCTGGTTACCGTTCTGGCAAAAAACAGTGGATAAAAAAAGTGTTTATAAATCAGGATTTTATAGTGACGAATACTCCGAACAATTTCCTTTACAGGTAGCCAAAGGTTTGTATGTAGTAAAAGATTTTAACGATACCATCTATAACCAAATCATGAGTTGTAAAATGGAAGAGACCTGTAAATATGTTTATAGTGATATCGGTTATTATTTTTCTAAAATATTAATTGAGCGCTTAACTAAAACAACTTTGGATCAATATACATTATCTCAATTTTATAAACCATTGAACCTCGGACTAAGGTACAATCCGCTTAATGTATATCCACCAGAACAAATTGCACCTACAGAAAATGATTTGAAATTCAGAAAGCAATTAGTGAGGGGATATGTACATGATCAGGGCGCTGCTTTAATG
>JANPOX010000157.1:0-5175 GCA_031428235.1 Bacteroidia bacterium
AATGTGCCAGGAAGGTGCTATGAAAATGGCTAAACTTGGTTATAAATACCCTGAGGTTATCAACTTTTATTATCAAAGAACCCAGTTGATTGATCTTCACAAACTCAGTTTTTTTAAGGACGAATAAATTATAGATTTTCCGATTCTGTTTTTATTTTTTTTGTCAGACTCGTTACCACAAGAGCATAACTCTCATCAATCCATTGCTTTATTAATTTATTACTAACGGATCCATCGCAAATAATTGTATTCCAATGTTGTTTATTCATATGGTAACCGGGCTGTACGCATGCATATTTTTCTCTTAATTCAATTGCTTTTTCAGGATCACATTTCGCATTTAATTGTACAGGTTTTGAATCAATTCCTAATAATAAAAACATTTTTCCCATTACTTTAAAAACTAAAGTATCAGCACCAAAAGGAGTGCATTCTTCCACCCCTTTTTTTAACAAACAATATTCCCTGATCTCATCTAAATGCATAAAGTAAATCTACCAAAAAAATAAATCCATAACCCAATTGTTAAATTTCTACTGATTTGTTACTAAAAACAACCATAATTATAGTATTTATGTAAGTGGGCAGTTGTATTATTCATTACATTTACAGCCTAATTAAATTAAAAAATAGATGAAAAAACTTTTATTATTAGCATCCTCAATACTTTTGAGTGGTGTATTTACCGCTCAAACGGTGGTTACTATCGGTGTTGGCACGACAACTTCAACGACTGGTAATTATAATCCAATTTACCGTTCATCTGCCACAAGCGGTTTTGACTTTAGCAGAGCTTATTATCTTTTTGATCAGGCTGAATTAACTGCTGCCGGCATTCCGAGTGGTGCTACGATTACAAAAATTGAATGGGATAAAACTAGCACTGGGGCTACAGTTGCATCAACGGCAGCTGTAGTTTTTAATATTTTAATGAAAAACTCCGGTGCAACGACCTATTCTGCAGCATCCACCTGGGGGACTTTAAGTACAGGCGCTACTGCAGTTTATGGAACTACTGCACAGGTAATTCCGGCCACTACCGGCTTTTTACCATTTAACTTATCTACCTCATTTATTTACACAGGTGGTGCTTTAGAAGTTTTAACTGATTGGAATATTTCTGCGGTTCCAGGAAATCCTACAACTGGTGCCTTTACATTTAACTCATCTTTAGTTTCCAATAAAGTTGGGGGCACTTCAGCCAGCACAGCTTTAACAGGAACTTCAAGTATGGCTACGCAAGTTAACAGACCTAATATAAGAATCACTTATACGCCACCAGCACCTTGTTCAGGACTACCAACTGCTGGTACAGTTGTAGCATCTAATACCTTATTATGTGTGCCTCAAAATGTAAATTTATCTTTATCAGGATCTACATCTGCTTCTGGCTTAACTTACCAATGGCTATCTTCGCCAGATGGTACCACCTTTAGTCCAATTCCTACTGCTACAAACATTGCAACAACGCAATCTGTTGCGGGAACTACATACTTCCAATGTGCTGTAGCCTGTGGAACTGCTGTAGCCACTTCAAATACAATTATTGTCAATTTTGGAACAACACCAAATGGCGGAACAACTGTTTCTTCATCAACTTTAGCATGTGTTGGGCAATCGGTATCTATAAATTTAACGGGTGCCTCTTCAACTCCAGGATTAACTTACCAATGGCAATCATCTCCAAATGGTTCATCCTGGACATCAATTCCTACCGGTACAACCTCAACATTAACACAAACCATCACTGGTGTAACGTATTACCAGGCAATTTTAGGTTGTGCTTCAAATACAGCGACATCAACTCCGGCTCAAATAAATCTTGTTGGAGCTAATGTTTATGCTACTGTTCCTTTCTTAGAAACATTTGATAATGCATGGCAAAATCGTTGCGATAATCAAAATGTTCCCACAACATCTTTCTGGTCATCTAATCCAACAACTGGCAATGGTTCATGGAGAAGACAAGACGCAGGAGCTACTGCTGCATGGAGTTTTTTACCAACGGGGATTGTAACACCAATGGGTGCAGGTGCAGCTAATTTTCACTCTTATGGTGCAACAGCAAACACAAAAGGTGATTTAGATTTATATATTGATATGAATAGTACAACAGCAAACTATGAATTATCTTTTTATAACTTCAATATATCCGGTAATGATACTATTCAGGTTTGGTTGTCAACTAATAATGGCAGTAGTTTTGTTAAAAAAGGTCAGTATTTAACTGCCGGTGTTTGGACAAAACAAATTATAACATTAGGTTCAGTAGGGTCTCCTACTTGTGTTGTTCGTTTCCGTGGTATTTCTGACTATGGAAATGATGATATGGGAATTGATAGTTTGAAAATTTACACAGCTATATGTACTACCCCGCCTGTGGCAGGCGTTATTACAGGAACAAATTCAACAACTGTAGGCTCAGTTAATTCATACAGCATTGCTCCATCTAGCGGAAATTTACAGTGGTATTCTTCTACTTCAGTTAGTGGCCCTTGGAACCCGATTCCGGGTGCAACATCTGCTACACCAACTATAACAGCTGTTGGATCAGGAACTGTTTATTATGGAGTAATTGCAACATCTCCAGGCTGCCCTGCCGATACTACTAATACGCCATTTGCGGTTAATATTATTTTTCCAGGCGATAATGTTTGTGCCGCTATTCCTTTACCATTAGGAGTATCTACAACTTCTTATTCAATCAATGGCTCTAGTACCCAAACAGGGGAGGTTGTGCCACCAGCTACAGGCTTTAATACAAACACTGGCTGGGGTAATAACACCTTAAGTAATACACTTTGGTTTACATTTGTTGCTCCTGCTTCAGGATATGTAACAGTTCAATCTCCTGATTTTGATACACAACTGGCAATCTGGAAGGCTGCATCATGTTCCGATTTATTATCTGCATCTACTGCTACTTTAATCGCAGCTAATGATGATGATGCAAATTATGTTGCTAATGCTGGAGTTCAATATTCTTCTTTAGTAAGAGCAGCTTGTTTAACGCCAGGTGCTACTTATTTTATTCAATTAGATTCTTATGATGCTCCTGCTTTAACAGGTTCAACTACAAGAGTATTAGTAACGGATATGGGAACTGCTTTAAATGCATCCTTTACCGGACTTGCTGCTAACTATTGTTTACCAGCTTCAAGTTCATCATTAACTCCGGCAGTTGTGGGTGGTGTATTTACAATCAACACCTCTACTGCATCAGTAACATCTTTTACCCCAACAACCATAGGAACAAATACAGTGATGTATTCAATTTATGGCTGTAAGACAACTTCAACAACAATTGTTGCAAATAAACCTAATGTAACGGCTGTGAGTTCAAACTCTGCAGTATGTTCAGGTTCTTCGGCAACCTTAACTGCAGGTGGCGCAACTAACTATACCTGGACTGCAGGTGGAACTACTTCAACTGAAGTTGTTACTCCATCTTCTATTTCTGTTTATACCGTTACAGGTGAAACAAGTGGCTGTACAAAAACAGCAACTGTTTCTGTAGGAGTAATTGCAAATCCAACTGTTACGGCCATGTCATCTAATACTTCTATTTGTTCGGGTGCTTCGGCAACCTTAACTGCAGGTGGCGCAACTAACTATACTTGGACAGCAGGTGGAACTGCATCAACTGAAGTTGTTACACCATCTTCTCTTTCCGTTTATACGGTAACAGGTGAAACAAGTGGCTGTACAAAAACAGCAACTGTTTCTGTAGGAGTTATTGCAAATCCAACTGTTACTGCAGTGGCTTCCAGTGCATCAGTTTGTGCTGGTTCATCAGCTACTTTAACAGCTGGTGGAGCAACTAATTATACATGGACTGCGGGCGGAAATACTTCAACAGAAGTTGTTACTCCGTCATCAGCTTCAATTTATACGGTAACTGGTGAAACAAATGGTTGTATGGACATAGCTGCTGTTTCAGTTGGTGTAAATCAGACTCCAGTAGTTTCTGCTGCAGCTTCACAAACATTATTATGTGATGATGGAAGCACAGGAAGTTCAATCTTAACAGCTTCTTCTACTGCAACTTCCTTTATGTGGTCTAACGGAGCAAATACCATGACAACATCTGTAACGCCAACAACGTCTACAGTTTATATGGTTACTGCTACGGAATTAGGTTGTTCTGCTAATGCCTTTGTAACTGTTACTGTAAGTAACTGTAATGGTATCAAAGAATTAGTTGCTAACGGAATCAGTATTTATCCTAATCCAACAAATGGTGTTGTAACTATCTCTATCTCTTCTGAATTAGCAGGTAGCGCTTCAGTTGAAGTGTATGACGCTATCGGTAAGTTAGTGATTAAAGACACTTTATCAGACGACACAAATACAATCAACCTTTCTAAATTACAAGATGGTATGTATATGTTTAAAATTATCAATAACGATAAAGCTATTAAAGTTGGCAAAGTTGTTAAGCAATAATTAAAATAATAATTTGCTTAAGAAGGCTATCCAAACGGATAGCCTTCTTTGCTTTATTACCATTTGATAATACTCTGCAAACGGTTATCTTTGCACCAAAACCCGAGAAATGAAAAACCAGGTATCAGCACAATTATTTGAAAAGGCAAAATCTTTTTTTCCAGGTGGTGTCAATTCACCCGTTCGTGCATTCAGAAGTGTAGGTGGGACTCCCATCTTTATTGATAAAGGAAAAGGATCACATGTGTGGGATGCTGATGGAAACGAATATATTGATTACTGTGCAAGCTGGGGACCACTAATTTTAGGCCATGCTAATGACAATGTATTAAACGCTGTTGAAAAAACGATGCGCCATGGAACATCTTTTGGTGCCCCTACCCGATTGGAAAATGAACTGGCTGAATTAATTTTAACTAACAATTCTTATATAGAAAAAATTCGTTTTGTAAGCAGTGGAACAGAAGCTGTGATGAGTGCTATTCGTTTGGCAAGAGGATTTACAGGGAGAAATAAAATTTTAAAATTCGAAGGTTGCTACCATGGACATTCAGATTCTTTATTAGTAAAAGCGGGTTCAGGTCTTGTGACCTTTGGAAATACTTCTTCAGCGGGCGTACCGGAGAGTTTTGTAAAAGAAACTATTGTTGTTTCTCTCAATAATAAAGAAGCCGTTAAACAAGCCTTTGAACAATTTAAAGATGAAATTGCCTGTGTAATTATTGAACC
>JANPOX010000158.1:0-5582 GCA_031428235.1 Bacteroidia bacterium
AGCAGCCATGCGCTGCACAGGATTCAATTCATTTAAATAGTCACTCATTACTACAAAAATACACATTCTGTTAACTTGAAAATATTAATTTATGATAAACTATAAAAAAGAAGAAAACCACCTTATTAACTAAGCATTTACGTAGATGAACAAGTTGCAGAAATAAAAAAAAGTTACGTAGTTTGTATCGTAATAATAGAATTTAAATTTAAAGGCATGGCAGGTATAAACAAGGTCATTTTAGTAGGAAACTTAGGTAAAGACCCGGAATTAAAGTATTTGGAAGGAAACATTGCCCGGGCAAATTTCAGTATCGCAACCAGCGAATTTCATAAGGACAAAAGCGGGAATAAGATAGAACAAACCGAATGGCATAACATCGTTGTTTGGAGAAGTATGGCAGAAAGCGCTGAAAAGCTCTTAAAAAAAGGAACTCAGGTTTACCTCGAAGGAAAACTTCAAACAAGACAATGGATTGATAAGGACGGCCATAAACGTAACATTACAGAGGTTGTTGGTGAATCATTTTTAGTGCTTCAACGAAAAGAAAACAATGCACCAAACCCAAATGTAAATGAAGACTCCAATGTGAATTTCGATGATCTTGGAAAGAAAGACGGTTTACCCTTTTAAACAATACTTCGTTATCAAAATTAACCCTGATACATTGTCGGGGTTTTTTATTGATTAAATTTGTGTTCATGATGAAGCAATCCTTTAAATCACTATTCAAATTACTTATTATAATTTTTTCTATTGCCTCTATTTCCTGCGGAGATGACGATGAGGAAGTATTTATACCTAAACCCAAAGGATTCCCAAGAATTTATTTTCCTGAAAAAAGTTATAGGATGTATGACAGCCTTTGTCCGTATAGTTTTGAAATTCCCACCTATGCTTTTATCGATAACGATAGGCATAAAGGAGCAGACCCGTGCTGGATCAATATTAATTTTCCAAAATATAATGCCCAGATTCATTTGAGTTATAAAACAGTAACTAATAACCTTGATACTTTTTTAAGCGATAGTCGCGACTTTGCCATTAAACACCAGATTAAAGCAACAGGACTTGATGAAACCATTATTATTAGAGATAGCTCGAAAGTATTTGGACTTGTATATGATATTGGAGGAAATACTGCTTCCAATGTTCAGTTTTATTTAACGGATAGTACGCATCATTTTATGCGTGGCGCCTTGTATTTCAATGTAGTTCCTAATATTGATTCCCTGAAAATTGTGGTAGATTATTTGAGAAAAGATATTGTTCACATGATTCAGACTTTTGAGTGGAAGGGTTACGGAGTCAAAACACCGAAAAAATAAAGCCATTACTTTATTCCGATTCCGTTAAAGTATTAGTTTAATTCTGATAGTTTTGAATGCCACTCACTCATTTACTCCTCGAGGTAAATTGATTTAGTAAGACCTATATAATAATTAGCATAATTCCAAACAAATTTTGATCATATAAGTTATTATATTTATTTTAATATTATAACTTATTTTATTGAATTATAAAATAAAAGCTAGTTCATCTATGAGAAAAATCTACTGTTTACTTATTGTTTTATTTATTGCATTCCGCGGACTATCAACCGGCGGTTATATTACTATTTCTTCGGTAGTACCTTCGGATATAACTGTTTGCGGCCAGGCTAAACTTTTTACGTTTACGATTAATAATCCATCAGCATTTAATCTAACAGGGGTAAGTGTGGATTTAACTATGCCTTCTGGTTTAAACTATCAAATTGGATCCGCTACTAATGCTACAGTTTCTGCAGGTCCATCAACCAACACTCCCACCTTTAATTTAGCAAACATTCCGGCAAACACATCCATTGTAGTAACTTTTACAGCTGCTGCAAACTGTGATATATTAAACTATTTAAGTTTAGGGTCACCAACCGAAAATCAAATCCAGGTAAATTACACAGCTAACAGCACGCTCTGTTTTGATAATCATACCACACAGGTTTATATTGTAAAGCAACCTAATGTTTCTATAACAACCATTACCAATCAATCTTTTAACGGATCCATCGGCGGAACATTCACCAGATGTATAACTATTACCAATGGAGGAACAGGTGAGTTAAGCACTTTTTCGTTAACCGATATTCATGGTAATGGAATAACAATAACAGCAGCTACACCGGGAACATGGACGAGTGCTGCAGGTACCGAAACGTATGTATTAACTGGCGCAGATTTTACGGCTATCGGAAATGGGAATATTTTATTTGAAACAGGTGAAAGTATAACGATTTGTGAGTCCGTTACGATTAATAATTGTTCATCCGTTTTCTCTACTTATGAAGCAGCCTGGGGTTGTAATAGCCAGGCGTGTCAAACCTCTGCTTCTACGGCAAATGTTGTGTTTCCAAACTTTGTACCTAACCTTGTTATCACAGCACAGCCTTCCGCTAATGTTTGTTTAGGTGTGGGAAACCTCAGTCAACAAACCTTAACCATTGTAAATACTGGTGCGGGACAAGCCATCAATACATTATTAAAAATTTACCAGACTTCTGGCCCCACGTATTATGATCCTTCGCAGCAAACAGAAATAAATGTAGGAAGCATTACCATAAAAGTAAATAATGGTGCCCCTTCTTCTTTAGCGGCTACTACTGCGTCGCCTTGCAATGCAGCTCCATGTCTATCCTCAGCGCCAATTGGCGGAGTGGATTTAACGATCCCAACCATAAATCCCGGGGATACGGTAAGAATAAGTTGGAATACACAAAGTTGTTGTCAAACAGGTTATGGTTATTATAATGGCTGGGCTTATTCGGCCGGTTACCAAAGTATTTGTTTGAATAATTATGTAGTTCCGGCGGCATGGGGCAGAGTTTACAATCAGAACTATATTTTCAATCTTATCAATAACGGCTCTCCATCTACAATTTCATCCGGGCAAACAAGCACGTTTAATTATTTAATGAATGGGGTTTATAACAGTTCGCCTGCCTTAGCCGATGCTTATTTAAAGGTTACTTTTACGGTATCGCCTTGCTATAATTACGCTCCAAATACAATTAAAATAGTAAACAGTATTGGAACAGCAACCTTTATTCCGTCGTCTGTTAATCAGGTAGGTAATGTCATTACAGCTATTTTTTCAGGATCGGCGCCCTTCAATGCTACCATGTATAATTCCCTGGAGCAGACGCAACTTTTAATTGATCTCACAGGAAATTGTACTTCATGCGTAAGTGGCCCTGGAACGATAGGTGTTGGCATCGCTTACTCCCCTTCTGCCGGATGCCCTTGCGAAATGTTACTTATAACAAATAATTTTAATTTAAATTTAGTTTGTCCCGTTACCTGTGAAGGTTTAAATTTCCGCGACTATTCTATTAAAAGAACCAGTTACGGACTTCCCGATAACACCGATGATGGATTACCTGATGCTGCAGGAACACTTGATTTTACAAAAATTAAAACATCCAGGGCGATGTACGGAGATACCATCACCTCGAGTTTTTACGGCAAAATTAAAACCAGTGTCGCCCATCCCACATGGCAGTTTTGTTATGCCAGCTCAACAATTTCGAACGGTAATAATTTAACGGCTATTGGTGGTAAATTAAAAATATACCGTGGTGTAGGTTTATTATTAGCAACGTGTAACATCGGAGGAGTTGCGGCAGT
The DNA here is from genome assembly GCA_031428235.1 of Bacteroidia bacterium. Lineage (GTDB taxonomy): Bacteria > Bacteroidota > Bacteroidia > B-17B0 > Aurantibacillaceae > UBA4416. The sequence goes on from JANPOX010000158.1 coordinate 3,663, forward strand.
TCCCCCTACCGCTACTTTTAAATATGATTTGAGTTCAGCAGCGTTAATTGCATCCGGCGGTGTTGCGCCTGGCTTTGTTTTTCTTGATAACGACTCGCTTGTTTTTGAGCCGCAGTATAAAGTTACCACTAATATTGGTGGTGCTATTATTCCTGCAGCTGCAACCAATACGTTTGTTGTATCTGATATTGCTTCTCCCACCAATCCGGCAAATATTTTTTCGTGTAATACCTTTGATGGTAATTTTTCCATTATTGGTTATTATTATACGAACTATGGCCCGGACAGTTATAGTGTCAGCAATTGTGATCAAATAGCGATTACACAAAATTATTATTTATCGATTGGTCCATGCTGCAGTAATTATGCAGGAGGTAATTTATTTCCGTTTGAGTACAGAAACTGGGCGCGCATTGATACTTTAGAGTTAGTTCCGCCCCTAGGTTATAAATATATTGCTGCCAAATTTTTTGAAGTAAGAACTGCCGGGACTTTCGCAGGCGCAGCATCAGCAACCTATACTATAGCACCAATTAACCCTTTAGGAGCAACATTGAAATTCCCTGTTGGCTCATTTTATACAAGTGCATCTACCCCTTCCATTACACCAAGTGACGATGGATTTTATGGCGTATTTACTGCTACAATAGAACCAAGTTGTGCTGTGGTGCAAAATGTAGCGCAAAACATTGGCTACAACTGGACATTTAAACCGAGTGCATATTTACCACAGTCTCCTGCCCTTAACACCTCAAATGTATCCACCCAGGATCAGATCACTTATAGTGGTCCAAACATTTTTTTACAATCTACTTTGCCTAACATTAACGCTACCACAAATATTGTGACATGGGATATTTCGTTGTCTAATATTTCTACACAGTCAGCCTTTAATACATGGATATCTGCGCCAAGCATATCAGGTGTAACTATTAATACAGTAGTTGATATGGCAACAAGCGGCACCATAACACCGGTTGGTGGCATTTATCAGTTGGGAATTTTACCCGGTAGTGCATTAAAAAACTATAGATTATATGGTAGCTATACATCTTGTCTTCAGGACAGTATTGTTGTACATGCTGGATGGAATTGCCAGGGATACCCAATTAATCTTGCTGCCTATCCTTGTATCACAAAAACAATTACTTTAAAAGAAACCCCACAAACTCCCTTATTACTCACCACTGTAATTACTCCTCCCACGGTTGTCAACCTATGTGATACGGCAGAATATGAAGTTATTGGCACTAATGTTCAATTAGGTAGCGTATATAACTTAACCGTTAGTGTAAATGTACCATTAGGTGTAAACATCGTTCCCGGAAGTTCACAATTAGCTTACCCTGTGGCAAGTCCGTATGTCACTGTGAGTGATCCTGTTTATATGGGCGGTACAATTTATCAGTATCATATTTCTGTCTTATCACCAAGCATTGGATTAAACGGTATGCCAGGCATATTGAATGTTGGAGACAATGCCGTTAAAATAAAATTTAAAGTACTTACTTCCTGCGGATACACTTCAGGTAGTTTAGCCAGTTTTAGTTTCTTTGGTGTGAGTGGTTGTGGAGGATCTACAGGCCAACTAGTTTCCTTATCCTCTCAATTAGGGATTACAGGCGCATCGGCACCATACTTAACCAAAACAGTTTTAAAAAGCACTTATATTTCTCCTTGTAGCAATAGTTCTGTATTGCGCATTTCTTCAGAAAATTTAGGAGGATTATCTTTTGGAAATACAGATTCAGTGCAGGTTACCTTACCTCCGGGAGTTTCATATGTAAGTGGATCTTTTGTTGGATTAAATAATGCACCTATAAATAGTATCCCTGCCTTTTCTTTTTATAATAACCAACAACATCTTACCTGGAAATTACCTGCAGGAGTTGCCGTTAATGACAGTACTGTTTTCAACAT
>JANPOX010000159.1:0-11308 GCA_031428235.1 Bacteroidia bacterium
AAACGGTTCAACTTGCTTAATTTTTTATTGAGTTTATTCCATTCGTTGATGGGATACAGTACCAAACATTTTTGGTGAAGATTTCGGTTGATCACAAATCCATTTTCAAATACCTCTTCCAACTGCTTCCTGAGGTTAACAGGAAACATGAAACGCCCTTTCGCATCAACTTTACAATCAAATTCTCCTATAAGGCTTGTCATTAGTGGCTTTGGTTTGGAATGTGTCAAAAATAATTAAAATTTTACCACTTTCTACCACTTTTAGCCATTATTTACCACTTTTGTTGATAAATTGAAATTTGTTAATAGGTATGTAACGAAATAATGAGTATCACTTTCTCAGCAACCGTTTTGTGTTTAGTTGATTTTACTATTGTTTTTGGTGGTTTAAGAATTTTCTGAATTAATGAAAAGATGAAAACTGATAGTTGAGATATTAACAATTCTTTTACCTTTGTGTTCCTAGCATGGAAAAAAATAAGTTTATTGATATTGAGAAGATTTTAAAGGAAAAAGCCTATGAGCTTTATAAATGGCTTCCTCGTTTTGCGATCAATTGGTTGAAGAAAAAACTTCATGAGGATGATATTAATGCAGCCATGGAACATTTGAAAGATGATGTTGGCCTTGAATTTAATAGTCGTGGTCTTGTGAAGCTTGGCGCGCAGGTTGAATCTCTTCATTCTGAGTTTGTTCCACGAACAGGAAGTATTGTGATTGTCTCTAATCACCCTTTAGGGGGTTTAGATGGTATGGCTTTAATAAAAGCGGTGGGCGATATCCGACCTGATGTTCATTTTTTAGTGAATGATGTATTAAAGAATATAAAGAATTACGGTGATATTTATGTGGCTGTAAACAAATTAGGTGCCACTTCTGCTAAACATTTGCGTGTTATGGAAGAAGTGTTTAGGACTGAATCTGCTTTATTAGTTTTTCCTGCAGGCTTAGTGTCGCGTAAACAAAACGGGGTAGTCAGAGATCTGGAATGGAAGAAAACTTTTATTACTCAGGCAATAGATCACAAGCGAATGATTCAACCGGTTTTTATTGAAGGAAAAAATTCAAATTTCTTCTATAATTTTGCCATGTGGCGTAAACGTTTAGGTATTAAAGCTAATTTAGAAATGTTGTTTTTGCCCGACGAAATGTTTAAAGCCAGAAAGGAAACCATCAAAGTTCATTTCAGTAAGCCTTTTGATTCTGCTTTGCTTAATAGTAGTAAAACACATAAGCAATGGTCGGCTTTGGTTTATCAATACATTTATTCTACTGAGTTTATGAAAGGCATTGCATTTGAAGAATACATGAAAGGCAAATAGCAGTTGTTTGAGATTTGTTTTTTGTTGTTGGAGACAAAGAAATCAATCAATCGTAATATAAAATTAACTATATCAAATAACCAACAACTTATTTTAAACAAGATTGTATTATGGTAAACATAAGAGTGGGTTTTGGTTATGACGTTCATCCTTTAGGAGAAGGAAGAGAATTATGGTTGGGCGGCATTAAACTTGAATTCGATAAAGGGTGCGTTGGCCACAGTGATGCGGATGTTTTATTACATGCGATCTGCGATGCTTTGCTAGGTGCTGCTAATCTTAGAGATATTGGCTTTCATTTTCCAAATACAAATCCTAAGTATAAAGGAGCTGACAGTAAATTACTTTTAAAAGAAGTGGTTGAATTATTGGATACTAACGGTTATAGAATTGGTAATGTAGATGCCACTTTAAGCCTTGAAGCCCCAATGGTAAACCCGCATATTAAAAGCATGCAGAACATCTTAGCACCGATCATGAACATCACACCCAATGATGTTTCTGTTAAAGCCACTACTAACGAAAAGTTAGGTTATGTTGGAAGAGGTGAAGGAGTAAATGCATACGCAGTGGCCTTGATTTATAAAAAATAATTTATCATGAGGATAATTGGTTATCTTTTAATTTTAATCGGTATAACGGTCTCCTCATGCAAAACAAATTTAGTTTACATACAATCTACAAACCCTCCACCGGTTAGGCTCAACACCGCCATTAAAAGAGTTGGTATTGTCAGTAGGACAACTCCTTCAGAGGAAAACAAAAAACTCAATACCTACCATCAGATTATTTCGGGCGAAACACTTAAGCTTCTCAAAGAATCAAGCTCCGAGGCGATCCGTGGTTTAAACGATGCTCTAATGCATTATCACAGATTTGACACGATCAAATTGATTACTGATTTAGATCTCAAAACTCCTGTCACAGGTACTTTTCCTTCGCAATTATCATGGTCAGAAGTGGAAAATATTTGTAAAGCAAGAGAAGTGGATTTGTTGTTTGTGTTGGAAGTGTTTAGCAGTGAGTTGAAAGTAGTTCCGTTAAATGTGCCACCTCCGGGGATCAATGTAATGGTAGATATTTTGCAAGCTGCCTCACAGGCGCGCGTAAACATTATCACTACCGTTAAATTGGGCTGGCGTATTTATGATCCTCATAACCTTATAATTTTGGATGAATATCCCATGTTTGAAAATTTAATAGTCACAGCTAGTGCGGTAAATATCATTAACACAACTGAAGCTATGTTAGGTCGCAAGGAAGCGATCAAACATAGCTCCAATAAAATGGGACATGTGTATGCCGATAGAGTCATTCCGTATGGTGTAACTTTAACGAGGGATTATTACGTGAAAGGCACTGCAAATTTTAAAATAGCGACACGCAAAGCAAAAACAGGAAATTGGGCTGGCGCAGGGGAACTTTGGTTAAAGGACACAAAAAGTGCTAAGCGTAAAATTGCAGGCAGAGCCTGTTATAACATGGCCATTTTAAATGAGATTAATGGAGATCTGGAAACAGCCATCTCGTGGGCTCAAAAGGCTTATGAGGATTATAACAATAAGCTGGCTCTTGAATACGTAACTCGATTAAAGGAGCGAAAAGCAATCTCTTCCATTTATAAATAAAACCCAATTAAATTATCGATTTCTTAAACATACCTTTTTTTAGGTATGGCGTGGGTACTATCTATACTATACTTTTGGCCCGTATTTATAATCAATCTAAATAAAAACCATATGAATTTCACCAATAACAAACCGCTATTAATTGCCTTACCAATTGCTCTTTTATTAATTACTAGTTCTTGTAAAAAAGACTCTCCATTGCCAAGTCCTCAACCGGTTCATCCAATTGAAGAACCAACCTATACTATTCCAACGAGCTATACATTTGCTAATGTAACTTACACAGGACAAACTACCCGTTTGGACATGATGGCAGAAATAACATTTGAAATGAAGAAAGGGAATACTCAAGGTACAGTTGTAAGTAGTGCAAAATTAAAAGACATGTATGCTAATGTCTCAGCAACCCAATTTACTAATACAGCCCTTAATACTTCGGGTAAAAAAATCAAAGATAAAGTGTTCTTGGCTGATCAGACAATTTATGAAACATATATGGATAATTTAGAAAGTGCTTCAAATTCAACCGTTGCAGGTTCTCCAGGAGTGGCAGGTGTAGTTGTAAGCCCTTCTGACGCTACAAAAAAATACCTTTGCGACGCTAATGGAGTTGAATGGACTCAGGTAATTGAAAAAGGTATTATGGGGTCTTTAATGTATTATCAAACTACAGCCGTTTATCTTGATGCTGCCAAAATTGGAAACAGTGTTGATAATTCAACTATAATTGCTGGACAAGGTACAAACATGGAACATGGATGGGATGAAGCCTTTGGTTATTTTGGTGTTCCGGTAGATTTCCCAACTGTTACTATTGGAACCCGTTTCTGGGGTAAATACTGCAATGACAGAAATGCCGTATTAAGTACTAATTCAACTATCATGAATGCATTCTTAAAAGGAAGAGCAGCTATTTCAAATAAAGATTATACAACACGCGATTCACAAATTCCTGTTATAAGAGATACCTGGGAAAAAGTAATTGCAGCTACCATCATTAGCTACATAAATAAAACAAAATTGACTTTAAGTGATCAAGCTGTGGTAAACCATAATTTATCTGAAATAAAAGGTTTCCTTATGAATTTGAAATGCAACCCTACTAAAAAAATCAGCAACGCAGATATTACGCAATTAGAAACATGGTTAGGTTCAAACTTTTATACTATACCAACTGGTAATTTAGACTTAATTAAAGATTTATTAAGCACTACCTACGGATTAAACAGTGTAAAAAACGCATTATAATAAATTGTTTTTTGTTACAAAAGAGCATCCCAAAAAGGCGGATGATCTTTTGTAACTTATTGATTAATCTTGATCATTATATGTAAATACCACTTTTAAGGTATTGTCCGCATTCGAGTTTAACCGCAACTTTATCTATATTTTAAAGGCCTTTATGAAAATAGCCAAATGAAAAAAATTACCATCTTACTTATACTTGTTTTAGCATCTACTTTAACAGATTGCAAAAAGAAGAAAATTGCCGAAGAAGAACCCATTGATAGTTCGTTTGATAAATCGGGGATGCTTAACAATTACTCGAGCAACGTTATTATCCCAAATTTTCAACACTCTAAAAACACTTTAGACTCATTTGCTTTAGCATACAATAATTTTGTGGCCGGTAAAACAACAGCTAATTTATTACTTGTGCGCCAAAAATTTATTACAGCCTATGTAGCATATCAGCATATTGAATCGTTTGAATTTGGCCCTTCCGAAACGGAAATTGTTCGTGCTAATTTTAATACTTTTCCTACTGATTCCTCTCAAATCAAATCAAACATTAACAGTGGTTCTTACGACTTAAGTACTGTCATCAACCTGGATGCCAAAGGTTTTCCTGCAATTGATTATTTATTGTACGGTAAAGGCTTAACAGATAATCAGGTTGTGGATTTATTTCTTAATTCCTCAAATCGTGTTACTTATTTAAGCAATTGCTTAAATGAAATGCAGACAAAAATAAACACTATTCTTTCAGCATGGAACAGCGGTTACAATTCTACTTTTAAACACTCAACCGGTTCGGAAATTGGCAGTTCATTAGGAATGATTGTTAATCAACTTAACTTTGAGTTGGATTTGTTGAAAAATGCTAAAGTTGGCATTCCTTTAGGTAAAAAAACATTGGGAATTATTATGCCACAGAATTGCGAGGCTTATTACGCAAACACTATTTCTGTGAATTTGATTCAGGAATGTTTACTAAACCTAGAGAATATTTATTTAGGACGCTCACAAACTGGTAATGATGGTTTGGGCCTTGATGATTATCTCGATGCTTTGAAATCGCAGCATACATCCGGAACTTTAAATAATACTATTAAAAACCAATTTAACATTGCTAAAACAAAAGTAGCAGCAATTCCAGAGCCATTGTCTTCAAGCATTCAAAGCAATGCCGCAGTTGTAGACGCTGCCTATGTTGAAATAGTAAAATTATTGGTATTATTAAAAACAGATATGCCTTCAGCAATGGGTATAGTAATTACCTATCAGGACGGCGACGGTGATTAAACAGATCCGCTCATATTTTATTAAACCCGTTCATCTTGCTCCATTGGCCGTTTTCAGAATGGCCTTTGGTATTTTAATGCTGGTATCCGTACTGCGATTCCTAGCCAAAGGCTGGGTGTACGATATGTATATTCGCCCGAAAGTATTTTTTCCGTACTATGGTTTTGAATGGATCAAGCCTTTGGATCCTGCAAGCATGTATGTAGTGTTTGGAATTCTTGCTTTCACATCATTGTTGATTGCTTTAGGTTTGTTTTTCAGAATTTCTACGATTCTGTTTTTTACATTGTTTACTTATGTGGAGCTGATCGATAAAACCAATTATCTAAATCATTACTATTTCATAAGCATTGCTGCCTTCCTGTTGATCTTTTTACCGGCGCATCGCTACTTTTCATTGGATGTTTTACGAAACAAGAATATAGCAGCTACACACACTCCTAATTATTTTATCCTCACCATTAAATTCCAGGTATTTATCGTTTATTTTTTTGCAGGCCTGGCTAAGATTAACAATGATTGGTTATTACACGCACAACCTTTAAAGTTATGGTTACCTGCTCACAGCGAAATGCCAATCATTGGCACTCTTCTTACTAAAGAATGGGTGGCGTATTTTTTCAGCTGGTTTGGTTGTATCTATGATCTGGCTATTCCTTTTTTATTGTTTATTCCACGTTTTGTAAAGCCCGCTTATGTATTGGTGATCATTTTTCATTTGGCAACTTCTTTGTTCTTTAACATTGGAATGTTTCCTTATATCATGATTGTCCTTACCACAATCTTCTTTACGGAACATTTTCATAAACGTATTATCAACTGGTTGCGCTCTGTTTTTCAAAAAACAAAGTCTATGGAAATAACAATGACCTATGCGCCAAAGCAGAATGCATTAAAAATGCTTTCCGTTTTATTTGTCACACACTTTTCCATCCAGATCATCGCGCCGTTTCGTTATTTATTGTATGATGGAAATTTATACTGGACAGAAGAGGGCTATCGTTTTTCATGGAGAGTGATGCTTATGGAAAAAGCGGGTACTGCTTTTTTTTATGTGCGTGAAAAAAGTACAGGAAAAGAAATGGAAGTAAGCAATTGTGATTACCTCACACCGATGCAGGAAAAGATGGTTGCCACACAACCCGACATGTTAATTAATTACGCCCATTTTTTAAAAAAAGAATTTCAAAGTAAAGGAATAAGCGATCCGGAAATACTGGTAGAGTCATACATAACATTAAACGGAAAAGCCAGTCAACTGATAGTAGATAAAAAAACGGTTTTGAGCGAGGAAGTAGATAATTTGAAACCTAAAAAATGGATCATCCCAAACGAAAACTAAATTGAAGAGGTTTATATTCATACTATTTTTTGCTGTTAGAAGCTTAGTTGCTCAAAATGTATTTACGATACAGGGAACGGTGTTTGCCGCAAATGGTGTCGCAGTAAAAAATGCACAGGTGAATTCACAGAATCAAAAAGTGGAAACAGATGAAGCAGGGCAGTTTAAATTAACAAACTTGAAAGAAGGCAATGTATCCATCAGTATCTTTTTGCCGGGTTACAAAAATTACAACCAGAAATTAAAATTAACCTCTGACACCACATTACTCATCATGTTGGATTCATTAGGGAATAATTTGAACGAAGTAGTAATTGAAGCTGAGAAAGAAAATTCTTTTGGCATTGGTAAACTCATGAACGTTGAAGGCACTTCTATTTATGCAGGAAAAAAAAGCGAAGTCATTCTATTAAATGATATCAATGCAAATCTTGCAACAAATAATTCGCGACAGATATTTGCAAAAGTAGCAGGCATCAATATTTTTGAAAATGATGGAGCGGGTATCCAGTTAGGAATAGGAGGAAGAGGATTAAATCCAAACCGTGTCTCTAATTTTAATACACGACAAAATGGCTATGACATTAGTGCCGATGCATTGGGTTATCCAGAAAGTTATTACACGCCACCTACTGAAGCTCTTGATCGTATTGAAGTGATTCGTGGTGCTGCGAGCCTGCAATACGGAACACAGTTTGGTGGCTTCATTAATTTTAAATTCCGCAGGCCACCAATAGATAAAAAGATTCAGTTAACCTCTAGGCAAACGTATGGTTCATTTGGATTATTCAACAGTTTCAATAGTTTGAGCGGTACTGTTAAAAAATTCAGTTACTACACTTTCTATCAATACAAGCAAGGTAACAGCTGGCGTCCTAACTCTGGTTTTAAAATTCAAACCGCTCACGCCTCTTTAAATTATCAGATTACTTCCAATCTTAAAGTGACGGGAGAATATACGTTTATGACCTACCTGGCTCAACAACCTGGAGGTTTAACAGACAAACAATTTGAAAAAGACCCTACACAAAGCATCCGTAACAGGAACTGGTTTAAGGTTAACTGGAATTTAGCTTCGTTGTCATTTGACTGGAAACTGACACCAACCACCCGCATTAACTGGATGAATTTTGGTTTGGTGGCTGAACGCGTGACAGTTGGCTACCTCGGCCAAATCAACCGGGCCGATCCATTAGGTGGGCGCGATATCATGGGCGACCAGTATAAAAATTTTGGATCTGAATTAAAGTTGTTGCAGCGTTACCAATTATTCAAACAAACGTCAACGTTCCTTGTAGGAGTCCGTTATTATCAAGGCAACACTATTCGCAAACAAGGCTTAGGAGATACCACCTCAAAACCACATTTCGAATTTAATCATCCTGATAATTTAGAGCACAGTGATTATACATTTCCAAGTCGGAACATCGCTGCTTTCTCTGAAAATATTTTTCAACTCGGTTCTAAACTCAGCATCACACCGGGTATTCGCTTCGAATACATCAGTACTTCGGCCAACGGTTATTACCGAGAAACAAATCGAGATCTCGCCGGTAATGTTATTTTAGATGTGAGACATCAGGAAGTGCTGAACAATACTCGTTCTTTTGTGTTAGGTGGAATAGGGCTCTTATATAAACCGGTAAATAAAATTGAGTTGTATGCCAACTTTAGTCAGAACTACCGTTCCATTAATTTTAACGACATGCGTGTCATAAACCCAAATTCAAGGGTTGATCCAAATCTGAAAGACGAAACCGGTTATACTGGTGATGGAGGCGTACGGATCAGTATAAAGGATTTATTATACGTTGATTTCAGTGTTTATTATTTACGATATAACAATCGTATTGGTTCTGTATTAAAGGTTGATGAATCTACTTATGTGCTATACCGTTATCGCACTAATATTTCTGATAGCCGCAACATTGGCGCCGAGTGTTTTGCTGAACTCGATATGTTTAAGTTAATTAATAAGAACACAAAACAAAAGCTTAGTGTTTTTGTGAACGCTTCTTACACAGACGCTCGCTACATTAGTAGTCAGGAAAGTGGATTCAACAATAAGCTGGTTGAACTTGTGCCGCAAACTATTATGAGATCAGGTTTGACGTATAAATACAAACAGTTCAGTACAACAGTACAAGGCTCCTATACCGCTGAACAGTATGCTGATGCAACTAATTCTAAATTCAGCACGAATGCTATTACTGGAATTATTCCTGCTTATACGATTTGTGATTTTTCCGCACAATACACATATAAAATGTTTAATCTATCAGCAGGTATTAATAATTTTCTAAATGAAATTTATTTTACAAGACGTGCAGAAGGTTATCCTGGACCTGGCATTCTACCATCTGATCCACGGAATTTTTATGTGACGCTTCAGATTAAATTATAGATCAGGATTTTCTTTCCTGGCACAATTCCACCAATACGCCATTCGTGCTTTTAGGATGTAAAAAAAAGATTAGTTTATTGTCAGCCCCATTTTTTGGTTCCTTATTTAATACTTCAAATCCTTCTGATTTTAAGCGATCCATTTCCTGGTAAATATCATCCACTTCATAAGCAATGTGATGAATTCCTTCACCTTTTTTATCAATAAACTTGGCAATAGCGCTTTCCGGATTCGTTGCTTCCAAAAGTTCAATTTTGGTATCACCGAGCATAAAAAAAGAGGTGCTAACACCTTCGCTTTCCACACCTTCTACCTTGTAATGGTCTTTACCAAAGAGCTTTTTGAATAATTCGTTGGAGTTATTTAGGCTTTTAACGGCAATTCCTATATGTTCAATTTTCTTAATCATAGCGCTATTTTGGCCAAAATTAACAGATTTTTTTGAATTTGCTCTAAAGCAATAAATCCGTATATTTGTAGCCTAAATTTATTACAATGACACAAGCATTAATCTTAGGTATGTTAGGCGGACTGGGAGCACCGGAAATCATCATTATTTTGGTAATCGTTTTATTATTATTCGGAGGTAAAAAGATCCCTGAATTAATGAAAGGTTTAGGTAAAGGAATGAAAGAATTTAAGGATGCTAAAGATGGCGCTTCTGAATCGACTGACGTAGAAAAAAAATAATATTTTATTGATTCATATTTTAAAAGCGTCATTCTGTTCGATTGACGCTTTTATTATTTAATACATAAACTGTGATCAAATAATATTATTTTTTTTCTAAGTCAGTTGATTCAGAAGATCCATCTTTGGCATCCTTAAATTCTTTCATTCCTTTTCCTAATCCTTTCATTAATTCAGGGATTTTTTTTCCTCCGAATAATAATAATACGATTACCAATATAATGATGATTTCAGGAGCTCCAAGTCCGCCTAACATACCTAAGATTAATGCTTGTGTCATTGTAATAAATTTAGGCTACAAATATACGGATTTATTAGTTTTAAACAAATTCAGGAAAATCTGTTATTTTTGGGGAAAATAGCGCTATGATTAAGAAAATTGAACATATAGGAATTGCCGTTAAAAGCCTGAATAACTCCAATGAATTATTCAAAAAACTCTTCGGAAAGGATCATTACAAAGTAGAAGGGGTGGAAAGCGAAGGCGTTAGTACCTCTTTTTTTCAGTTAGGCGACACAAAAATTGAGTTGTTAGAAGCTACAAACCCTGAAAGTGCGATTGCTAAATTTATTGAAAAAAAGGGAGAAGGCATTCATCATATTGCTTATGAAGTGGACGATATTTACCAGGAAATGGAGCGTTTAAAATCGGAAGGGTTTGAAGTATTAAATAAAGAACCAAAACAAGGAGCCGATAATAAATTAATTTTCTTTTTACATCCTAAAAGCACGAATGGTGTTTTAGTGGAATTATGCCAGGAGAGAAGGTAATCAATTTCATCTCTTACAATTTAATTTGTAAAGTCACATAAAAATTTCGAGGATCTGAAGGTAAAATGCCGGGACCAGGATAGCCTTCTGCACGACGGGTAAAATAAACCTCATTTAAAAAATTATTAATTCCGGCAGATATGTTCACTATTTTATAGGTGTACTGTGCCGAGAAATCACAAATAGTATAGGCTGGTATAATACCCGTTATGGCATTAGTGCTGAATTTAGAATTGCTGGCATCTGCAAATTGTTCAGCTGTATAAGAGCCCTGGACAGTTGTACTAAAACTTTTATATTTATAAGTAAATCCGCTACGTAAAATACTCGTAGGCACCAACTCTACTACCTTATTATTAAATCCGCTTTGCTGACTGCTCACGTAACGGGCATCAGTATAAGACGCATTTACGAAATAGCTCAATTTATGTTTAGCTTCCTTTTTAAAAAGTTTAAAAAAATCTATTTCAGCAAAACATTCAGCGCCAATATTTCTACTGTCAGAAATATTAGTACGATAACGGTATAATACGTAAGTCGATTCATCCTCTTTTAAAACAGTTCCTATTCGATCATTGTACCGCAAATAGTAAACACTGAAATCAACATACAATAAATCTTTC
>JANPOX010000160.1:0-3531 GCA_031428235.1 Bacteroidia bacterium
AGGAATTGTTGGATTAGGTAAAGCCTGTGAAATCGCAAAAAATGAATTTTGGGATGACAATATGAATATCTCCAAAATAAGAGGCTATCTGGAACATCAGTTACTCGAGATTCCAAACTTAAGAATCAATGGCTCAACACGTTATAGACTCTACAATACATCAAACCTTTATTTCCCTTTATTAAAAAACGGTGATTCTGTTTTTTCTCAGATAAAAAATGAATATGCTGTTTCTTTAGGCTCTGCCTGCACATCAGCCACTACTGAACCTTCGCATGTATTAATGGCTATGGGATTAAGTAAAGAGGAATCTGAAAACTCCATTCGCTTCTCTTTTGGTAAAAAAAGCCAAAAAGCAGAAGTTGAAAGGCTGTCTGAATTAATCTTGTCGCTGTATTAATAGCCTTCCTCATACAAATAAGTCATTATATCTGTAAAACAATTTTATAAACCTTAATTTGTTCATTATTAGCATTTTAACAATTTGACTTTTTATTCTTTATAGCTTATCTTTGGCAGGCAAAACACAAAACTAAATACAATGAGTGCACATACAATCAGATTCAATAATGCTAACCGTTCCTTTTATAATACAGCAAAGAAACGTGTTGACGAGTACTTTAAAGAAAACAACCTTTCGCGTTATGGAAATGCACAAATGGTTATCAAATCCATTTTTATGTTTACCCTTTATTTTACTCCTTTTGTCTTATTAATTTTTAATGCATTTGATAGTACATTAATTCAGGCTTTTTTGTGCGTACTAATGGGATTTGGTATGAGTGGAATCGGCTTGTCTATTATGCATGATGCCAATCATGGATCTTATGCAAGAAATGCAAAATTAAACGCCTTAATGTGTCGAAGCATGAATTTTATTGGTGGAAGCTCGATCAACTGGCAATTACAACACAATACATTACACCATACTTATACTAATATACATGAGCACGATGAAGATATTGCTCCTCCAGGGTTTATGAGATTCGATCCACATGCTGACTATAAAAAAATTCATAAATACCAATTCTTATACGCCTGGTTTTTTTATGGCTTGATGACTATTATGTGGGCAACAACCAAAGATTTCCAGCAATTGGCCCGTTATAACAAAATGGGATTATTAGTTACGAAAAAAACAACCTACAAAAAGCAATTGTTTTTATTGATTCTTAATAAAGCGTTTTATTTAGGATATAGCCTGGCTTTACCTTTATTGGTAATGGAAAATCCATGGTACCAAATTGTAATTGGTTGGTCAATCATGCACTTTACTTGCGGATTAATCTTAGCCCTAATTTTTCAACCGGCTCACGTAATTGATATGACTGAATTTCCCTTACCGGATTCAAGTGGGAATATGGAAGATGACTGGGCTGCGCATCAGTTAAAAACAACAACCAATTTTGCTCAAAAAAGTTGGGCATTCTCATGGTTTGTAGGTGGCTTGAATTTCCAGGTAGAACATCATTTATTTCCTAATATTTGTCATGTTCATTATAAAAAAATTGCTCCGATTATTGAGCAAACAGCAAAAGAATTTAATTTACCGTATTATTCAAAAAAGACATTTGTAGGCGCCGTAGCCGGTCATGCAAAATTGTTATATCAATTAGGTAAGCCAAACCATAAAATGGCTTAGTACTTAACAAAGCTTTGTTTAAAATGCAGGTCATAACGGTCTGCATTTTTTGTTTTAAAACACTTACTTCGTGTGAAACAAATTTACCACAAATTATGCGCGTTCATTTAATTGCAATAGGCGGAAGTGCTATGCACAATATGGCTTTGGCCTTACACGAAAAAGGCTATAATGTTACAGGTAGCGATGACGAAATAAATGAGCCTTCAAAGACGCGTCTTAAAAATGCAGGAATTCTCCCTACAGAAATTGGCTGGTTCCCGGAAAAGTTAACTTCAGATATTGATGCCGTCATTTTAGGAATGCACGCCCGCGAAGATAATCCTGAACTAATTAAAGCAAAAGAACTCGGGTTAAAAGTTTATTCTTATCCTGAATACATTTACGAAGCTACTAAAGATAAAACGCGGGTTGTGATTGGAGGAAGTCATGGCAAAACCACTATTACAGCAATGATTCTGCATGTTTTGAATTATCACAAAATAGAAACCGATTATTTGGTTGGTGCACAATTAGAAGGTTTTAATACCATGGTTAAATTAACCAAAGAAGCCCCAATTGCCATTATTGAAGGGGATGAATATTTAGCTTCTTCGATTGACAGACGTCCAAAGTTTCACCTTTACAAACCTAATGTTGCTATATTGAGTGGCATTGCCTGGGACCATATCAATGTGTTTCCAACCTTTGACATTTATGTGGAACAGTTCAGGCAATTTGTTGATTTGATTGAACCTAACGGTAGTTTAATTTACTGTAATGAAGATCCGGAATTACAAAAAGTAGCAGCCACATCAGGAAAATTAAACAACATTTCAAAAACACCCTACTCTATTCCAAAACACAGGATAGAAAACGGAACCACCATTTTAGAAGATAATGGAAATGATATTCCTTTGCAGATATTTGGAAATCATAACCTGATGAATTTAACCGGCGCAAGGTTAGTTTGCAATAAATTAGGATTGAATGATGCTCAATTTTATGAGGCCATCCAATCTTTTAAAGGTGCTGCCAAACGATTGGAGTTAGTAACCAAAACAGATACTTTTGCTTTTTATAAAGACTTCGCGCATTCGCCATCTAAATTAAAAGCTACCACGCAAGCTACTAAGCAACAGTTCACAGAACGTAAAGTTTTAGCATGCATGGAATTGCATACATTCAGTAGTTTAAATGAAACATTCTTAGCAGAATATGATGGGGCTATGAACGACGCAGATGAAGCAATCGTTTATTTCAATCCTCATACGATTGCCCATAAAAAGCTTAAACCCATTACCGAAGAACAGGTATTAAAATATTTTAACCGTAAAGACCTTAAAATATTTACTGAGAGTAGTGTTCTAATGAGTTATTTAAAGTCGAAGTCTTTGAAAAATCATGTATTATTGATGATGAGTTCAGGGAATTTTGATGGGATCGATTTCAAACAGCTTTCAACTGAATTAAACTTAAATTAATATTTTGCCAAAAGTTCTACGAATTATTAATCGATTTAATATTGGAGGTATCACTTATAATGTAAGTTACTTATCAAAATATTTAGAGCCTGATTATGAAACGCTTTTGGTTGGAGGCCCTGAAGAAGAAGGTGAAGACAGCTCATTATACATTCCTGAAGGATTAGGTTTAAAACCACGTGTATTAAAACAATTTCAACGAGAAATTAATTTTAAAGCGGATTATAAAGCATATAAAGAAATTAAAAAAATCATTCGTGAATTTAAGCCTGATATTGTTCATACACATGCTTCTAAAGCAGGTGCAATTGGCCGCCTGGCGGCAATTCATTGCAAGGTTCCTATTATAATTCATACATTTCATGGGCATGTATTTCATTCTTATTTTGGAAAACTAAAGACTGGTTTTTACAAAATCATTGAACG
>JANPOX010000161.1:0-1670 GCA_031428235.1 Bacteroidia bacterium
AAAAATTAAAACCCGTTATTGATTATTTTGAAAGTACCAACTAATTTTTCCTTAGATTTAAACTCTTTTCGTAGGTTTCTTCTTGTTGTTATTAAAGCTAAAATGTAAGTTGGAATAGCGGAAATAACAAATAGCCAAAAGAAATTATGTATTTGAAAAATGTAACATATTGAGCTGAAAAATAGAAATAAGAAAGATGCATAGCTTGGAAATTCGACTTTAAAGTATATTCTTTTAAAATCATTTGCGATTAGCTTTTTATCTGAAAATGAAATAGATTCGATTTTGAATTTTTCAGATAGCATACTTATTTTTTTGTTCTCATTCCAACGACCAGCATTATGATGGATGATTTTGATTCAATTAATTGGTTATAAATTATTTAGTCTTTACATAATGCTCCGAGTTGGAACGCAAATATTTCTGAACTCTTTCATTCGTGATGTTGCCAAGATTAAGCGACCCAAAGGCATAAAAAACCGAGTGAAAAGCTACGTTATAACATCGAATAAAAAGTCTATAAATTATTTTTCTAATCTCACGTAGCACGAAACTTGGCAAGTAGTGGACTAAAGAAGTTGCGGAGAACTAACACTTTAAAACGTCGCATTTGTCCAGTCGCAAGTAACTATGAGGTTAATGAGGGACTGTTAAATAATTTCGGATATATTTATATTTATAAAAAAACTTGACAAAGATAAACATTTTTGTTTACCTTTGCACCAGCTCAGTAACCAAGCTGCAAAGCTATCAGTGTTAAAGGAGTATAGAAACCGTTTAGCAACCCTAAGCGGTTTTGGCTTTTCTAAATGCTTCATATTCTTCAATTAACTTATTTTTTCTTCTATTAGACGTAATGTAATAAGCTGTCCAAAAAAGATTATACCCATTTCGTTCCGTAAGAACTATTAAATATCCTTCTTGTTCGTTAAAAATTAAAATTCTCGTATCTCTACCTCTCTGATTCTTCCAAATAAGTAGATGTTCGTGAGGGCAATTTTCGATACAGAATTTTGGAAAACGTATTCTCTCCATCCTTCTAAAATCAGGTTCACGGTTTTGTTCATCTTCTCCTTCATGCGTAATGTGATAGAATGTTCTGTGTATTCCATCTACTAACGGAAATTTTTGTGCAGAAACCTTTGTACCTTGAAAAGAAGGTTGGCTTTTAATAAAGTCATTTTCAAAAATCAAGTAAACGCTATCAAAGTAATCCTGAAAATTACCGTTACAATCTTCCAGATATATTAATTCAGGAAAAGAAAGCTGCTTTATCTCACTCATACTGTTTGAATATATTTAGATGATTCCCATATAAAAATATTAAATTTCTTTTCTTTTATAAGCGTTGATTTTAATAATGAATACCTCGACCTATGTTTAATTAAGTCAATTAACTCGTTTTTTGCTTCACTGGTGTTTAATCCTCTATTTACGTAAGAAATTGCACCAGTAAGTAAGTCTGCAAGTTGGATAAGCTCTACTTCATGTGAGCGAACTTGCTGTACTTTTTTAATTATTTGTTTACTAAAATCGTATTTATCGTTTCTTAATACATTTTCTAATTTGTGAACCTTCTCTCTACTCCGAGTATCTTTAATGTCTATATAAATGTTATGACTGTAATCTGGTTGAAGGATTACTTTTAGCATACTAAAATACATTTTGTA
>JANPOX010000162.1:0-11802 GCA_031428235.1 Bacteroidia bacterium
TTTTACAAATAAGCTTTGGAATGATAATGAAGAATCAAGCCCTCAAAAATTAATGGAAGAAATAGAAATGCTAAAACAGGCAATTTCCCATAAAGAAGCCGAATTGGCTAAAAAAACGAAATAAGGTATGGGAGCTGACTTATTTCTTACTTTTCTACTCGTATTATTAAATGGATTTTTTGTTGCTGCTGAATTCGCGCTTGTTAAGGTACGTGCCTCACAACTTGACCTCCTCGTTCAAAAAGGCAGTAAACGCGCCACTATAACCAGGTCATTACTTGAGAAACTGGACGCTTATTTATCAGCTACACAATTAGGTATAACGCTAGCCTCACTTGCTCTTGGTGCAATCGGAGAAAAAACAATTTCTGCAATAGTGGTGCGATCTTTTGAAAAAGCAAATTGGGAAGTTGACCCTTTAACCGTACACAGCATTTCATTACCTGTTGCACTTACGCTTCTTACTTTTTTCCACGTAACGATTGGTGAACAAATCCCTAAAATGATCGGTATTAAATATTCAATGGATACTGCCTTATTTATTGCATGGCCATTAAAAATATTTTATATGGTTTTCAGTCCTTTTATCTGGTTATTAAATAAATCTTCAAATTTTATATTAAGAATTTTCGGCATAAAAAGAATTGGAGAAGATGAAGTACACACAGAAGAAGAATTGCGTTTGATATTGACGGAGAGTGAAGAAGGAGGAGCAATTAAGCCAAGTGAAAATGAACTGATACAGAATGTATTTGATTTTGATGATCGTTTAGTGAAACAGATTATGGTGCCGCAGAATAGAGTTTCGGCGATTGATGTTGAACTTGGAAGAAATGAAATGATTAAGGTAGTGATTGATGAAGGATATTCCCGATTACCCATTTACCTTGGAGATATAGATAATGTGATTGGTGTAGTGCACTCTAAGGATCTTTTGAAGGCAGTGATCGATAATAAATTTAAAACGATTCGTGATATAATGCGTCCCGCTCATTTTATACCTGAAAGCATGCATGTGAATTATTTGCTGCGTGATTTTCAAAAGCTTCATATTCAAATGGCTATCGTTACCAACGAATTTGGTGCAACTGCCGGAATTGTAACGATGGAAGATATTATTGAAGAACTGGTTGGTGAAATTCAGGATGAACATGACGAAGAAAAACCAACTGTAGAAAAGAAAAGCGAAACAGAATATATTGTGAACGCTCATAGCAGTATCAGTGATGTGAATCAAGCCTTGCCGATGTCATTTCCGGAGAGTCCAAAGTACGAAACAGTATCAGGATTGATTAATTTTTTATGGGGTAGAATAGCTGGTGTAAACGAAAAAAAGCAATACGGCGGATATGAAATAACTATTCTTCAAAGGAAAAAACAAACCGTTGAATCTGTTAAACTCAGAGTACTAGAACCTAATAAAGTTGAGTAATTCTCCAGTGGCTTTATCTACGATACTGCTACTTAAATTTCAAATGTGATTTTTCTTTCTAAAGGGCTTGTCACTTCGAACGTCCCGATAGCTATCGGGAGAGAAGACTTATTCTACTATTTCCTTACTCTTAAAGACTTATTGAGACTTGCTTTTTTTACTTAAAAACTAATTAGATAAAACTTAATTATCTAAATAGATCCTTCCCTGTCTCCACATATCCACCGCTTCATACCACGGGGCTTTATAAGCTTCACTTCGTTCCAGGAAAAAATCATTATCGGTAAATGGATTGATCACTTTTGTAAATCCAAATACAATGGAGTTGGGATTTCCAACTTCACCATATGTCCAAATCTCACCATTTTTTCTTTTAGTTACTTTGTTTGGAGCACCAAAAACTATATAAAGCATTCCACGATCTGTTTTCCAGCCTTCCTGGAAACTCGTGAATAATTTATTGGCTTCCTGAACCCTTCCATAGTACTTTCTAATGAGTTCTTTGGCTCTTTCGTTGCTTCCACTTATATCCAGCCAAAATTTATCAATAGCAGCTTTTTGATCACTGGCATTGATGCAATTATCAAACTCTTTTTTAGCCATGATATAGCGTGTGCATAATATCATTTGTTCTGTGTTTTTTATTTTGGGATAGGCCGATTCATAGACAAAAAATGTAACACCATCTTTTGTTGCATTATTAGTTTTTAAATGAAAAAATCCTTTTTGTGGTAGTGCTAATTCAATTTGCCCGTTCTTTTCATAAACACTAAAAGTAGAATCAGGCTTATAGCTAAAGTGCGGCATCGGCTCAGTGGAAAAAGGTGGTATAGCCAGTTTAAAATTAGCTTTAAAAAAATCTACCTCGTATAATTTCTCGCGGTTCCGTAACGATTGAATATAAACAACATCATCCGGTTTATAGTAACTTGAAAATAGTATTTCATTACGGGAATTACTGATCAAAAAATTTTGCCTCGATTCAATACTTGATTTCTCAGTATAAATACTTTGATTATAAAGTGTTTTTTTATGAAGATCTATAACATTTATATCTATATAGTAATTGGATCCTTTTTTTAATCTGAAGAAGAGATCACCTTTTAGCTGCTTTATAACTGCATTTTCATTTTGTCTATCATTAATAATAACGGAAGCAGTATCGGTAATCATTCTTAAATCATCTTCTTTGCTTATTTTTAGTTGTAGTTTAACATGACTGTAAAAGTAAACACTGGTGTCGGTTTTTTTATAGATCAATGTCTCATTTGAAATTTCGTAAAATAAACGGCTAACACTATCGTTTATATGATAGACCAGATATTTAGCACTAAGCTCATTGTTTTCTTTCTTATAGAGACGATCAGTGCTTGATTGATTTACTTTTTGCGAGGTGCAGTTTTGTAAACTGTTGAATGCGATTAAAAGAAGAAAAATTAAAGCTTTTGAGAAATTCATACCATTGAAGGTAATAAAAAATATTAAAAACCTGATTGAAATTTATTTCAATTCAAATGGCTTACGATCATACTGACAGCATGCAGGTAATTTAGCGTACGCATAATCATCGCCATAATAACCATCATTATCATATCCCGATTTTGCTATTAGTTGTTGAATACCATTCAAAGTGATCTTAGCGGTATCATATTTAACGGTAATTAGTTTTGATTCTATATTCCAATCTTTTTCTAAAACGCCATCAACACTAATAGAATTTTCAATAGTTACTTTACATTTCTCACAATTCCCCCAAACTTTAAATGAATCTGTTTTTTCAGATGAGTTTGTTTTACAAGAAAAGCAACCAAGTGATAAGAAAAAAAGTGTATAGAATAAAAATTTCATTTAAATTAAGTTAGAGCGTTGCAAATTTATAATTTAATTTCAAAAAATGTTCAATATAATGAGGAAGGGCAAATTTTAAATTCTCTTCAGCTTTAATATTATCATGAAACACAATAATACTTCCGTTTCTTGTATGTTTCAGGCCATTATCTAAACATTTTTTAGGTGTTGTTAATCTGTCATAATCGTAAGTTAATACATCCCAAAACACAACTTTATATTTTTCTGAAATTAATTTATACTGACTCTTTTTAATCCTACCGTAAGGTGGCCGAAATAAATTTGTTTTAGTAAGCTCCTGACATTTCTCCACATTTTCCTGATAAGCGGTTTTATTTACTTCCCATCCTTTTATGTGGTTGTAGGTGTGATTTCCTATTTGATGCCCTTCATGGATGATCCGATCAAATATTTCAGGGTTTTTTATAATGTTTTCGCCAACACAAAAAAAAGTAGCTTTTATTTCGTTTATTTTAAGAATATCTAATATCCACGGAGTTAATTCAGGGATTGGGCCATCATCAAACGTTAAATAAATAACCGATTCGTTTTTGTCCATACGCCACAAAGAATCTTTATAAAAGCTTCTTAATAATTGCGGTGGACGAACCAGTAATTTCATGAATTAAGTTAATTGAATTTGTGCCAATTTGTCAATAAGCTAAAGTACTTATAATTTATTTATTGCTTTATAATCAGTGTATTTATTAATCTGGAATAGCTTTTCGGGACCCTGTTAAGTGGAAAATTGCCAGCTCCCTAATCCAAAACGTTATTTTACATACCCAAATAACACTCCTAATCAGATTACCTGTTTTTAACGGGGTTTTATTGCTATTTTTAAAGCTATTACTAATTGTCTTTAAAATGAAATTACATACATATTTGTTATTATTCTTCTGTTTTTGTTCTATTTTATTTTTAGCTCAAAACCAGTATGATAGTTTACCACTTAGTGAAAAAATTCGTATCAAAGAAAGCAAATTAAATTCTTTTTCAATTGCAAAATTGGGTTCAGGTATATCTCCAATTATATTGACTACAGGGCCTGAGCAGGATTGTAACAGTGCCATTCCTGTTTGTCAAAACGTTTACACTACATCAACCTCCTATTCAGGAAACGGCTCTAATCAAGAGATTCCTGGCAATACTTGCTTAGGCAGTAACGAATTAAATTCTGTTTGGTATACATTTACAAGCAGTTCTGGTGGTAATATAGCTTTTAACATTACGCCAAATGTTCTTGGTCAGGATTATGATTTTGCTTTATACAATATTACTGGAAGTAACTGCTCTGCCATTAGTAGTGGTGCATTAACTCCTGTGCGTTGCAATTTCTCTGCAACAGGTGGAGTAACCGGTTTATCAACTTCCGGAACCAATGCATCTGAACCTGCAAGTGGTTCAAATCAAAGTACGGTATTAGCAACAACTGTGGGTCAAACATATGTCTTAATCATTAGTAATTACTCATCCTCTTCAAATGGTTATACGCTTGACTTTACTCCGGGTTCAGCAAGTATTTTCGATGTAACTCCACCTACCATTTCTGGTGTTACTGCCCCTTGTGGTTCAAATTCTGTTGTTTTTAATTCCAGCGAACAAATAAAATGTAGCACTATAGCAGCAAATGGTAGTGATTTTACAATTACCGGTACTGGTGGCCCCTATGTTGTGGCAGCAGCAGCCGGGCAAAATTGTGGTGTAAATACAGCTCAGATAAACTTAACCATTTCTCCGGCATTAAGTGGCGCAGGTCCATGGACAGTTGGAGTAACAACTGGTAGTGATGGAAATACCTTACTTGATTTATGTGGTAATGCCATGGCACCCCAAACACAAACTTTTACAACTGTTTCTCCAATTGCTACAATTAGTGGCCCAAGTAATGTTTGTAAGGGTACTACTTTTGCGTTAACTGCATCAAGTGCTAGTTCTTATACTTGGACAGGTGCCTCAGTGCCTGGAGGGCAACAAAATCAACAAGCAATTACTATTACCGCTAATACGGCTGCTACATTAAATTTTACGGTAACTGTTAGTAATGGAACATGTGGCAATTCAGTGGTTACAAAAGCAGTCACAGTAACTGATGCCCCTATTGCTAACTTTACGGCTTTGCCGTCATTAACGGTTTGTGCTGGTAATCCCGTTACATTTACGAATACTTCTACTTATCCTTGTAGTACTGGTGGTTTAGGAATTAACCAATGTAATTGCGGAAGTTTTTTATGTAACACTACTTCCAATCAAGGAACATTCGCAACGTACTTATGGACCTTTGGGGATGGTGGAACTGCCTTCTATCTAGGTGGGAGTCCTGCTTCAAATTTTAGTCCCAGTCATACATATACTTCTGCAGGAACCTATGTTGTGAGTTTGAATGCTTCCGGATTAATAAACACTTGCAGTAATACTAAAAATTTAACCATTACCGTTTTACCCGCCACTCCGGCTTTAACAGTATCGCCAACAACTACTATTTGCCCGGGACAAAGCAGCACTTTAACAGCAACTGGTGGAACTACTTATACATGGACTCCAGGAGCAACATTAAACACGATAAACACCGGAACCGTTATAGCTTCTCCTACCATTACCACAACATATAGTGTAAGTTCTCCTGGCTGCAGCGGTAACCAAACATCAACAGTCCAGGTTACTGTGGGAGGTACACCACCAGCTATTGGTGCCATTAGTGGCACTACAACTATTTGCCCAAACGCAACAGGCATAACTTATTCAGTTACTAACGTAGCCAGTACTAGCTATACATGGTCTGTTCCGGCAGGAGCGAGTATTACTTCAGGCGTCGGTACAAATGCCATTACGGTTAGTTTTGGTTCAGCGGCAGGAACTGTTTCAGTTTTTGCGCTTGGAACTTGTGGATCTGCAACAGCAGCTATTACCGTAAGTTTAAATCCAGCATTTAATTTAACAGTAACACCAAATACTTCTACAATCTGTGTCGGAAGTTCTATAACGCTTACCGCCAGTGGAGCAACCAATTATACATGGAGCCCTGCTGCTACTTTAAGTTCGTCAAATGGATCAACAGTAACAGCTACTCCATCAGCAGCTATTATCTATACAGTTATCGGATCTGCCGGTACCTGTACAGGATCAGCAACAGCAAGTATCAGCATGGGGGGAGCCTTAACGTTAACCCTAAGTTCTAATACACCAACAGTTTGTCCCGGAGGCTCTGCCTTACTGGATGCAAATGGTGCAACCAATTACACATGGAGTCCTGCAGGAACTTTAAACACACCTAATGGCCCTAACGTAACTGCCACGCCTTTGTCCAATACAATCTATACGGTTGTTGGATCTACCGGAGGTTGCACTGGAACATCAACAATTTCCCTTAGTATCGGTGCTTGCGTTTCCAGTGGATGTGATTTAGCAGCTATTCGTTCTGCATTAACTTCTGCTGGTAATATTGAATTATTGGGTATGAACAATACCTGCAGTTTATATTTTATCAACCCGCAATTTATGACGGGCCCTCAGGCGCAATCTTATGCTCAAACTTTCGGTGCCAATTTAATTTCAGTACAATCATCGTCTGAAAATGCAGATCTTGTGCAGGCACTTTCTAATCAGGGGTATTCTTCCAATGTGATTTGGATTGGTTACAGCGATGACGTTTCTGAAGGCTCTTATGTCTGGTATGATGGTTCGCCATTGTCTTATTCCAACTGGGCTCCGGGAGAACCGAATGATGCCGGTGGTGCAGAAGATTGTACGCAAATTTATCCTGATGGAATGTGGAATGATTTAAACTGTGCAGGTTACAATTCCCTGTCTGTAATTGAAGTAAATCTTTGTCCTCAGGTTACCGTGACCAATCCGCCAATGAGTTGCCCGGGAACAAACGTTATACTTAATGCCAGTACTTTACTAGGTTCTCCGGGTTATACATACACCTGGGTACAATCGGCAGCAGAAACATTTACTAATACCAGCTCTCCTGGCAATACCGACCAGATAACGGTTTCCTCATTTGCCGCTAATACGTTTACTGTTTATTCGGAAGACCGCTATTCATGCCCTCAATTTGCAGTAGTGAACCTGAATGTGAATCCTTCACCAACGATTACAGTAAACAATGCAACTATTTGTACAGGGCAAACAGCTACTTTAACTGCTAGCGGTGCGGCCACTTACAGTTGGATGCCTGGTACAGGCTTAAGTGCTACAACCGGTGCAGTTGTGACCGGTACGCCTTCATCTAGTCAAAACTACACTGTGGTGGGAATGGATTTAAATGGATGTTTAAATGGTACCATCACATCAATCACAGTCAATTCTGTTCCTGTCATTGGCGTTTCTCCTAACTCTACCATTTGTCCGCAAGCATCTACTGTATTAGCAGCCAGTGGTGCAACTTCATATACCTGGGCACCGGCTGCAACTTTAAGCTCAGCTAATGGAAGCACCGTTAACGCAAGTCCTTCTACATCTACGATTTACACCGTAACGGGTTCTAACGGAAATTGTACGGCAACTAACACGGTTTCTGTAGAAGTTGAGAATGGAGGGTTTCCACCAAGTGTTTACATTATTCAAAAAAACAGTTTATGTGATACGTCGATTTTAAACTGGGTAAATGTTACTTCAGTAACTCCAACATTGGCGCAGGGAAATTTACCTAATGGCATTACTGTGAGCGCCACTCACTCTGGCGGTGGTCTTTCTACAACTCCATCCATGTTTGGTGGAGGTAATTTTCCTGCTTCTTTTAACGTACCAATTGCTGCCACTACCATAAGAAACGACCTTGCAGGTGTATTAAACTTCTGTTTCAGTCAACCGGTTGTTAATCCACAAATTGCATTTGCAAGTATTGGGCAACCGGCTCTACCAATTACCATTGTTACCTCCGTTCCTTATCAGGTTTTATGGACGGGTTTATCTATGAATTATGTGAATCCTACGACACTTATCGGATCGGAAGGATACACCATTATTCGTTTTCCTGGAACGCATTCCTGTGTTTCACTGAATTATCTTGGTGATGAAACGTATATCAACCTTGCTGTTGGTGTGATGGATGCTGCCTGTCAGGGACAACCTATTTGTCCGGGTAATCCTATTGAACTCATTGCAAACGGGGCTGCCACTTATAGCTGGAACACCGGTGCAGTAACTTCAACTATCACTCCCTCTCCTTCAGTTACAACTACGTATTCCGTATTCGGTACAACTGCCGGAGGATGCACAAAGACAGCAACGACAACCGTAATTGTTTATCCAACAGCAACTATTACTGCCAATAATTCTACCATATGTATCGGACAACAAACCGCTACTTTAACGGCTAACGGTGCGGACACTTATACATGGTCTCCGGGGTTGAGTGCTACAACAGGTTCAATAGTAACTGGAACGCCAATGTCCACACAAATTTATACCATTTCCGGAACAGATATTAATGGTTGTATCAATGATACAACTACCAGCATTACTGTGAATCCATTACCCACAATCAGTGTTAATAGTTCTAGCATATGTGTTGGGCAGCAAACAGCTACTTTAGCAGCAACCGGGGCCATTACCTATAGCTGGATGCCGGGAACCGGACTTAGCGCTACTACAGGATCTATCGTTACGGGAACTCCAGGCGCTACGGAGAACTATACCGTTGGTGGTATGGATGCCAATGGTTGCATTAACGGCACGGTGACTACTATTGTTGTTAATCCTTTGCCAACCATTACGGTTAACAGTGCCACTATTTGCCTCGGGCAGCAAACGGCAACCTTAACAGCTAATGGTGCAAGCACTTACAGTTGGGTACCAGGAACGGGGTTAAGTTCTACAACTGGTGCGGTAGTAACAGGAACCCCTGTGACATCTCAGAACTATACCGTAGGCGGAATGGATCTTAATGGTTGCATTAATGGAACTACCACAGCTATAACGGTTAATGCATTGCCTGTGATTACTGTCAACACGGCCTCCATTTGTTTAGGGCAGCAAACAGCCACCTTAACAGCTAACGGCGCAAGTACATATAGTTGGATTCCAGGAACTGGTCTTAGTGCTACAACAGGAGCTGTAGTCACAGGAACACCCGGAGCCACGCAGGTTTATACAGTAGGTGGTATGGATGCCAATGGTTGTATCAGTGGTACAACGACAACTATAACCATCAATCCATTGCCCATTGTTACAGCTCCGGCAAGCATGACGGTGTGCCCTTTATCAGCAAATACATTAACTACCAGCGGGGCAACTTCCTATACCTGGTCTCCAAATATTTATTTAAACAACAATACTTCAGCTACTGTTATTAGTACACCTTCGGTTACAACCACTTATACCATTGATGGTTTAACAGGTGCCTGTACGGCCAGTAATGTAGTAACCATTGTAGTAAACAATACGGTAGTAGTAAATGCTACTGCAAATACACCAACCATTTGCCCTTTAGCAAGCTCAACTATTACTGCAACGGGTGCAACTACCTATACCTGGTCACCGGCATTAACATTAAGTTCCGCTAACGGAAGTACAGTGAGCTCGGCACCTTCTATTTCAACAACCTATACGGTGATTGGTTCTACCAGTACCTGTGCTAATTCTGCCACAGTTGTAATTACTGTAACTACAAATCCTGTCATTTCTGTTGTTGGCTCCCCTGTCGTGATCTGTAGTGGTAGTTCTTCAGCATTAACTGCTAACGGTGCAAGCACTTACACATGGTCACCTGGAACAGGATTAAGTTCCACAACTGGTTCTAATGTAAATGCTAATCCTAATAATACTTCCATTTACAATATCAGCGGAACCAGTCCTTTGGGTTGTACAAGTTTCACCACTTTTACGCTTGGCGTAGTGCCAACACCTACAATAATTGGTTTTGCCAGTCCAACAGCTATTTGTGCCGGAAGCAGTTCAACCTTAACAGCCTTTGGTGCCAATGCATATACATGGTCGCCTGCCTCTTCATTAAGTAATGTGAATGGAACACCAACAATTGCAACACCTGCTTTCACTACAACGTATACTATTATTGGAACAAACGGATCAGCACCTTTTTTATGTTCTGCCTCCAACACCGTTCAGGTGATTGTCAAACCAAATCCTACAGTAACCCCAGGTCCTAATCAAGTTATTTGTGAGGGAAAATCTGCACCGATTTATGCTAACGGTGCTGCGGCATACAGCTGGATTCCTACAACAGGCGTAATGAGTCCGAACGATTCCGTATCTGACGTTTATCCACAAGTTACAACAACTTACACCGTAACTGGAACTACCAATAACTGTTCAACTACGGCCACTTTACAGATCATTGTGAATCCTTTACCAATTGTAAATGCCGGTGTTGATACAACCATCAACATCGATAATACAATTACATTAATTGGTACCGGTTCTAACTACAATCAACTTGGTTATTTACCGCCATCCGATGTTCCCTTGGATTGTAACTATTGTCCAACAGTAACTGTTAACCCGCAAGATTATACCTGCTATACATTAGAAGCCATTAGTGTAGATGGTTGTAAAAATACCGATGTCGTTTGTGTAACGGTTACCAAAGACTGGGATGTGTTTATTCCTAATGCCTTTACACCTAATGATGATTTGGATAACGAAATTTTTATTCCAATGGGTTATGGCATCAGCGAAATAAAACTCACTATTTTTGATCGTTGGGGCAGCGTTATATTTAAGAGCAATGACGAAATCATTGGTTGGGATGGAAAAGAAAAAGGCCGTGTATGCGCACAGGGAGTTTATATTTACCAGGCAGAGATTACAGCAATGTCTGGTAAGAAGCTTAAAAAGACAGGGCATGTAACGTTATTGCCAAGGATCAAATAAGTTTAGAAACTTTATTCCTCTAAGCGTTTTTTTAAGGAGTCCCAATCAAAATTCCACGGATCAGTTTTTCTTACAGGAGCAATATCGCTGTGTCTTAAAATGTATTTAATTGGATATCTTTTTTTAATGCTTTTTATTAAAGCTAATAAGGCTTTATCTTGTTGTTCAGTTGGGCTATCTGTATAGGATGTCATCAGTTCGATGCCAATGGAACAAGAATTAACGTTGTTGGTACCATCGGGTAAAGCACTTTTACCTGCGTGATAAGAGTTATCCTTTTCATCCACTAACTGATAAATTTTTCCATCCCTGCCAATGACATAATGGGCGGATACGCCATAGCCTGAAAATTGTTTAATTACTAAATCAATATCGTATTGCTCTCCACCTGAATTATTAAACGTGGAATGAACAATTACAGAATTTACATGGCGGTTGCTATTTACCGCATAACCAAAATTCACTTTTTTATTAATGATCGTTAATGAATCTTGAGCTTGCAAGGATTGCGAAAAAAAAAGGAAAAAGAAAACGGTTGATAAAAAAAAATGTTTCATCTGAATTACTAATGTGTTCAACAAATCTAATTATTTATTAGACTACTAAAACCCAAATAACTTTCTTTCACATTTAATACATATACTTAAAGATATGCAGGTTTTTCAGGTTTGAAGAATTGCAAG
>JANPOX010000163.1:0-11360 GCA_031428235.1 Bacteroidia bacterium
TCAAAGTCGGTGGTTCTTGGCTTTAATAGTTGTTTTATGTACCATCGGTGTGGGTACATAAACTGATCCTTAAAAGTTTTTCTGGGAATATCGTCAACTAATAATTTATGAATAACTGTATCCGCTACTGCCTTAACAACACTGTCTAATTGTGCATGTACCGGTTTTGCAATCAACATCAGTATGACCCATGTTATTATATGTACTAGATGCCGTTTCAATGTCTTAACCAAATTGGCCTAAGCTAAGCAATATGTGTTTAATTATTATTATAAAATTTCAAAGTTATTTTTCTTCATTAAATAAAAAAAAGACTCTCCGAAAATGAAAAGCCTTTTTTGAATATTTTTTTTCTAAAGATTATATTTTTGGAATAATATCGATAACAACTGTTCTGTTGTAAAAACGCTCTTCCGGATATTTATTTTCAAAGGGTGATAATTCATCCTCTTCACCAAAACCATACTCTTCAAACTTAACATCACTTCTTCCTAATTTTGTTAATTCTTTTTCTATTATCATTTGAACATCTTTAGAACGTTTAACGGATAATTGTTTGTTATGATCAGCGTCCCCAACAATATCAGTATGCCCATGTATAATAACACTAGCTCCTTGTGGAATTTTAGGCGTTACTACATCTGTCAGATACTTGTCATAAATAGTATTTACTTCTGAATCATTAAATTCAAATATCACACTAAATCTCATCCCTTCTTCACTTTTACCTGGTGTCCAAAGTACCATGTGCACAGGTGCTTCTTTTTTAATTGTCTTACCACTTTTTGTATGACCAATCATAGTTACTTTAAAGTCGCCTTGTGGACGATCTCCTAAAATAGATTTGCCCGGTAAACTTAGTTTCTTTTGCGTATAAGGTCCGAATTTTTGAACTGCTCCTTTTTCATCTTTAACTTCTAGATCCCAATATTTGAACTCATCATTTCCACCATCAACATTAAAAGTTACATAACTATCAAGAGGTGCTTTTTGTACATCCATTATTTCAACTGGTTGCAAAGGAGCATCTGGCCCACTTTGAAACTCCATTAATAAGGTAGGAGAAACAGTTTCAATAGACACTCGTCTGTTTCCCTCGCTTAGCATTTCCAGGTCTTTAGTTCCACCTGGTTGTCCTGAAGGAATTAAAGGTTTATTACGACCTTCAGTTGAGATTCTTGACCCATCAATTCCAAAGGTATTTACTAAATAACTTTTCACTGATTCTGCCATCGCTTTTCCATCTTCATTACTTGTCTCAGATGAGCCAACTAATTTAATTGTAGTGGTAGGCTTTTTATTCATACGATCACCCAATATGTTTAGGATATTATAATAGGCAACCATTTGTCTGTTAGAGCGGCCAGATAATTTTTTAGATTTAAAAACCTCCAGTTGATCTTCTTTAAAATCTTTAACCTCATCTTTTTTAAGCAAAACATATCGACTTGGAATCTCTTTTGAACCTTTATCAAAAAATATGTAATTACGAAGAGGGAATGTTTCTCTAACTCTTCTTTCAGTTGGAATATTTTTAGGTGAATTGATAGAAAACTGAACATCGGCATTTGCAGGACCGGTAGGATCTACTGTGGCAACATCTGAGGATTTGTGACCGCGTCCAAATTTAAAAGCAGCGCCAACTCTTAAAGTAGTTACATTCCAACTCTCAATTGAGCGGGGTGATTGACCAAAGTATGGCTGAAAGGATACAAATGGAGAAAGAACATATTGCGTACGTTTATTTTGTGATGATAATTGAATATCATAACCCGCTCCAATCTGCATAGAAATAAGCGTATTATTTACATCACTTAGGTCTCCTTTTACTTCAGGATTATCAACTTGATTAGGATAATCGGGATTTGCTTTTTGCTGGTACACAAAAGATTTTGCAACATTAAAAGCTACACGTGGACCTGCATACATATAGAAATCAGATTTGAAGGGTGCAAAGCGTAAACTTGGTTCAATAGTAACATAACTCATTTTAGTTGATAAATCTGCAGGACAGTTACAAGGTGTTTTTATTTCTTTAAACTTACCACTTCTACCATCATAGCCAGCTTGGAACATTGCTCCCCACATGGATGCAGGTTTGTGGTATTCCACAAGAGGTGCGAGATAGAGTCCAGCACCGAAACCACTATGGAAGGCTGCAGGTACAGTTAAGTCTTCATTTAATTTTTGAGTGCTTCCACGATAGAAATTAAAATTAGCTCCTGCAGCTGCACCAAACCACCATGATGGTTTGGTGTAAGTTGGTTCTTGAGCTTGTAAAGTATTAGTTAGAGTTGTAAAAATTAATGTACTAACCATTAAGCTTTTAATCAACTTATCCGGAGAGCATAAGATCAAACCGCTTTTTTTAAAATTATTTTTATTTTTCATGTCTGATTTATTATGGCTTATTAATAATGTTTGTGCTGGTTAAAACAACTGATCCATTTCTTGCTAACATTCTGCCGGTGGCTGTTGCTCCGGAGTTCATCGTGATAGAAGTTAATGCCAGTACATTTCCTTTAAAAGAAGTAAAATCTCCAATAGTTGCAGAGCTACCTGTTTGCCAAAAAACATTTTTTGCTTGAGCACCACCGGTTAACATAACACTGCCACCTGCACCACCAACTGTTGTAAAGTCAGAAGCGATTTGAAAGATCCAAACTGCGTTAGCATTACCACCCGCATCAAGAGTCAAATTACCTGATTGTATTAAGAGTGTTGATGTTGATTTATAAATACCAGGTGCAAGTGTAGTTCCACCAATATCACCTGCCACAGTAGCAGGTGCTGGAGAACTTGCGCCTTCAGCAAAAAGATATGCATCGGTTAAATCTTGTTTAGCTTGTGTTAACATAGCTGCCACACCCGCAGGAGCACTGTCGTCTGAAGCAAAAATAGCACCGTTTACAACTATAGCAGGAGGAAATCCCGTTACCGATGAACGAACTCCCGGGCTAATTCCAACATTCATATCATGAATCTCACTAAATCCAGCGTTACTGCTAACACCAACACCGGCAAGGATACCAAATTGGTCAGCTGATTGTAGATCTACATCAGGGGCGCCAGTTGAAGTCGTAACACCTGTATCAAAATTCCATGTATAATTGCTTGCCAATGCATTACCTGCTAAATCTTTTGCACCTGTTGTAATTGTTGCATTATATGTTGCACCCGGCAAAAAATTGGTTGCATGTTTAAAATATGCAGTTGAACCACTATAGGAAACAGTTCCTGTTACAACAGAGCCACCTTGTTTAACAATAAAAGTTGAATTTGAAATCGTTGAAGGATTCATTGGTTCGCTAAAAGTGGCTCTGATAATTTTATTAAGAGCTACGTTGGTTTCATTATTTACCGGACTGGTTGATATCACAATTGGGGGAGTTACATCAGGCGCGGTAGTTGTGAAGGTCCAGATATAATCTTCTTGCAATGCATTACCCATGGCATCTTTAACTGTTGTTAAAACTTTACCAGTGTACAAAGTACTTGGTGAAAGGTAAGCAGATGGAACAAACGTAATGGTTGAATTAGCTTCATTGTAAGATAAAGCGCCTGTAATAGCTACTGACCCTTTCATTATCATAAATGACGCATTTGAAATAGTTGCCGAATTCATGTTCTCATTAAATGTGGCGGTAATAGTTTGGTTAATAGGAACATTAACGGCCTGGTGTTTAGGATTTGTTGCTATTACAATAGGGCATACGCCTGTTAATTCAACATATTTGTCTTTTTTACAGGATATTATAAAAATCGATATAAACAATGCGGCAAATGCTGTTATCCATAAATTTTTCGGTTTCATTTTGTTTTATTTAAATTGTGATAGAATTATCACGCGCAAAGGTCGATTCTAGAATAGGAGAAAACTTATGTAATAAATTTTCATTTTTACATAAAAACCACTTTTAAAGATTTGTAGATAATTAAGGAAATTCTGGTATAAACACTACACCGTTGTTTTTTTTCGAATATGTATTTCGTTATTGGCAACAGCATGCAATTGACCTGCTTTCGAGTAAATTTCAATGCGATAGGTTTTTACAAAAACACCTGACTGAAGCAATTCTTTTTCAGCTTCTTGAATCATCTCATCGTTTATAACTATAGTGTAATATAAATCTGTTCGGCCTGGTTTAAGAAATTGTATGCTTGCGCTTTTTAGCCATACACTTACTTTGTGCCCTTTATGTGCCATGATTTGGCTGAAGAGTAACGCATAAAACGGATCGGTGGCAGAATAAATTGTGCCTCCAAAAATTGCGTTACCGAAATTCAGCGTGAACAAACTTTTATTGATTTTTATATCAGCGCCTTTGAAACCCGGATAGATTTTTTGAACCCAGATTCTTTGGACCAATAACGGCGGGTAAAAACGCATGACCCATTTCAATAAATTTTCAGAAACCTTCATGCTTATTTATATCTCTTTAAAAACCTCGTCTGTTACTTGATTGCTATTGAAATGAATTTGCATACAGATCTATTTCATCAAATACTTCTCTGAACTAGATTTTATATACTTCTAAATCATAATTATAAAAATACATATAATGTACACATACTCCTATTGAAAGAGTAAATGGATACTGATAAAAAGTTGTTTTTATTTATGGAATTTAGGTTTTATATCATCTGTATTTCAAAAATACATTATTATGGAAATTTCAATTAAAAAACCCTGCCATGAAAACTGGGACTCAATGACCCCAAACGAAGCAGGCGCCTTTTGCGGTAAATGTGTAAAGACGGTTGTTGATTTTAGTGAAAAATCACTGGATGAGATCAAAAGCTTTTTTGAAAGCAAACAAAATGAAAAGGTGTGTGGCCGTTTTGAGCAACAACAACTGACATCTTTGAGTTTTGATTCTTTTTTCGTGGAATTTAAAAACTTTGCTTTTATAAAACGCTTTGCCGTGATTCTTTATTTTACGTTTGGTATGTGGTTATTCGGAGCTTCTTCAGGAATGGCACAGTCACAGGAACATTTTAAGGGTGATGTAGAAGTAAAACATAGTCCAATTATGGGCGGAGTTAAAGTTTATTCGATCCCAAAGGATACTATAAAAATTTGCGAAAAACCGAAGCAAAAGACTAAGGTTATAAAAGG
Organism: Bacteroidia bacterium; assembly: GCA_031428235.1. Lineage (GTDB taxonomy): Bacteria > Bacteroidota > Bacteroidia > B-17B0 > Aurantibacillaceae > UBA4416. Next base: position 5,120 of record JANPOX010000163.1, read on the forward strand.
CAAAACAGCTGTTAAACAAAAACCAGCAGAGGAAATAAGAATGGGAGAAGTAATGGCTGAACCTCCAAAAAAGAAAGCCTCAGAACCAAAGAAACGAACACAAACAAACTAATTAATGCAAGCCCTGATAAAGAAATATCAGGGCTTTTTTATGTAACCGTATGTATGTAATTTATTTTTGAATTAAAATTGGTCTTCTCTTATTACATTTGTTTTTCAAATAACTGATGCGTTTTCAACCCATACAACAATTAAATGTTATTTTAAAACAGGAATACCTTGAGCCTACAATCAGTTGGGCTTTAAGAGTTGTGCTGGCTTTAAATGTGCCCCTGATTTTTATTCCATTATGGAAAGGATTTTCTAATGAGGTGATATGGGCCGCTTTTGGCGCCTATATGCTATCATTAATTGATTATCGTGGTGCTCATTATAAAAAAATATTGATCCAGACAATAGAAAGCATTTTGATTTTTATATCTGGAATTATTGGTATGAATGTGGCTAACTCTATTATTGGCGCCGTGGTTGCTATGTTTCTGATTGGAATGTTCGCTGCTTTAATCAGGAACTGGAGTAATTATGGTGCCAGTATCGGTGTTGCAGTTGGGTTTTTCTTTTTATTTGGATTATCAAATCCAGTATCATTTGATGATTCATTAAGATACGGGTATTATGTTTTAGCCGGAGCTGCCTGGGCGCTATTAATAACCATTATCTCATTTCCATTCAGGCCGTCAAATCCTGTGCGACGCTCTGTAGCCAAAATATGGAAAGCCAATACTGATTTTTTAGATGTATTGATACAAAAATATTCTTCGACGACGCATGTTGATAGTTTAAAGATTATTGAAAAAGAAATCGCTACCCGAGAAGTCATCAATCAATCCATTAAATTCTTTTCAAGAAGGCAAAAGGAAAAAACAAAATTGCAGGCACAACATTATGATATGATGATGGATCTGAGGAGCACCGCTTCGTTATTTTCGGCCACATTAAATACCATGAATGAAGAGTTGGAAATTTTGAATAATCCAGAGTTCGGGAAAATAAGAGAGTCTGTGCTGTATAAAACATTGTCGTCTTTTGGAGAAGCGAGCGCACGTTTATCTATTGTGATGTTCACCTTCCGACCGGAAGATTTGACACTTGCGAAAATCAGGATAAAGCGATGTGAGATTGCTGTGGGCTTATTAAATGAAGCAAGCGAAAATATGCAATTGAATGGCAAAGAAATATTGGCTTTGCATCATTTTATAGAAACACTTAAAAAATCTTTCCAATATCTTAATCAAACAGTATCACAGATCGAAGAGAAATTAAATTTTCAAAAGAGCGATTATCTTGAAAATTATAAACTTTCTTTTAATAGTTTTCTTATTGGTTTAAAGCCAAGGGCATTAATGGAGTTAATCAGAGAAGCATTCAACTTTAATTCTCAGCATTTTACTTATGCACTTCGTGTGGCGATAGGATTGTGCATAGGAGTATTTTTATATAAGTTTTTCAAAATCGATCACGGACACTGGATTGCATTAACTATGATGATTGTGATTCAACCCTACTTTGGTGCCACCAAGAAAAAAGGAATTGAAAGGATTATTGGTACAGTGGGAGGAATCTTATTAGGAGGTGTGATTATGTTACTGCCTTTACCTCATCACGTATTTGTTGGCATGTTAGTGATCGTTTCTTTTTTTGTCGCCTATTTTTTGCGGAACAATTATAAAATCGGCGTTTTTTTTACTACGATTATGATGGTGGTGTTAATGCAGTTTTCACAACAAGGTTCATGGGAATTAATAGGGTGGAGGGTTGTATCCACTTCGATTGGAGCATTGCTGGCATTAATAGTAAGTTATGTATTTTGGCCGGTTTGGGAAAAAGAAAGATTTCCAGCACTGATGACAAAAGCCCTCATGCAAAATAAAAATTACCTGGAACAGGTTATTAAGTATTATAATAAAAAACTGCCTGTGGGTGAAACCTGGCACAAATGCCGTCGTGTGACAGAAGGCGCGAACAATGATGTTTTTGCCTGTGTGCAACGAATGATGGAAGAGCCGCAGCATATTCAAAATCAGATAGATCTTAGTTTTGCGATGGCTGGTGTCAATATCCGCATTTCCAGGGAAATAACTTCTATTGCTTTAATGGTGAGTGAAGAACAGCCTTCAATTCCGATGATTGAGTTAAATAATTATTTTAATCAGACAACGGAAATTTTTGATTGGATCATACTCCATATCGCTGAACCATTGGTTTACAAAACACCACCGAAATTTAATGGAATAAAAGAAACGTTGAATACGTCTGCTTTTTCAAAAAACGAAGGAATTCTTTTTGTAAAAGTGGAACTCGAAAAAATAATTTTTGAGTTGGAAACAATTTGCGCGTTAATAGAACAGCAGAAAAAAAGTGTGTATGATTAATCTAACCGTAAACTAGTGCCGCCAATGATAGTTCCTTCGCAGGAAATTTCAATGATGTAATTTCCTGGAACTAATTCCCCCTGGCCTTCACAATAAGCAACGCCACTGATTTCAGTGTTAGCATAATTTAGACTTTGCTTACCTGCAAAATACCCGCTTGATTTATCAAAACTAAAACGGTAATTATCATCATAGTTTTTTGCCATTTCTTTTCCATCAGGAGTTACGACACGAATAAAAATTATTTTTTCTCCTGCCTTTACAATTTTGTTTTCACCTAAAGTAAAAGAGATTTTAATTTTCTGAACACGGGAAGCTTTATTAGTCTCGCTTTCTTTTTTTCCACCGCTTTTAAATTTAACTCCTTTAGCTGTAATATTTGAACATGACAGGATTGAACCTTTTTGAATGGTCGCTTTCAGATCATCTTTTTCTTTATTTAAAGTGGTTGTTTTTCCTTTTTCGCTATCCAGTTCTTTCAGCACGTTATCTTTTTCAACGATCAGGGTTTTATTCAATGTGCCTAAAGAATCAATTGTTCTTACGTATCCCCTCATAATTTGGCGAAGAGTTTCTGATTCTTTTTTTAATTTAGAAATAATGTAAGTATCTCCTTTATGCTTTTCTGCATCTTCCAAAAGTTGCGCGATCTCCGCTTTCTTGGCATCAATATCGGCCTGTAATGCTTTATCGTTTGTTTGTAGACTGCTAAAATCTTTTTGTAACTGTAATAGTTCGCCTTTTACATTATCGCGTTCTACAATAACTTGCTCCTTCACTACAATTTCATTGGCCGCTTTATTTTTTTTTTGTAGGTACATCCAAAATGTAACGCCATTTGTAATTGCAAGCAATGCAATTAATATCCATAATAAACCTGACTTTTTGCGATCTTCGTTCGACGTATTCTCCTCCATTACAAAATAATATTTTCTCAAAAATAATATAAAAAAGTAGACCCCTAGCGAAAGTTTTTCACTAAGGGCTCTTAATTAGTTTAATTTAACGGGAGTTATTGAACAATACCAAGTTTTTTAGCAATGGCTGCAGGTATTGCTTTTTTGTGCAACATAATACTGGTGGTTTTATACAACATATAACTTTCTGAAGCATAAAAATAACCATCGCAATCGTTTCTGTCTTTACCCCATGAGTTCTTTACAATGTAATATGGAGTTGCGTTCTGATCTTTAACCAAGCCCACAACGTGCATACCATGGTCATCTTGTGTTTCGTAATTATCAAAAGCAATCTGACGATTTTCCTGTGTTACTTTAAATTGAGTGTGTGGCTTTTTTACCAGTTCTGCTTTGTCTTCATCGCTCATATCAGCAAATGGTATTTCTGGTACAATGGCTAAGCCATCTTTAAAACGAAAACCTTTTTCACTCACATCGGCAGCCCAGGCAAACGTAAAGCCACTGTTGATTGAGCTTTGCATTACTTCCTGGAATTCATTTAGAGGCAAATTATACATCTGATCCCAGTTCCAGTTATCAGGAACTTCTAATGTAAATTTACTGTAAAATGGATGATGAGTAAATGAAGTTAAGAAAACATAATCATCAGGATTAATCCCAGTTGCTTCAGCATAAGATTTTGGCGTATACTCTTTTCCTTTGTAAGTAAATTTATCTGGAGCTTTACCTAAAAAGGCATCACAAGTGCTTTCTACAGCCGTGTGCATAGCTTCAAAATCAATTTTATTGTTTTTGTCATCAGCCACTGCCGATGTAATCCCCTTTATTGTAGCTTCTAATACAGAGTGATTGTGGGCTTCTTTTAGGTTTTTCTTTCCTGGATATATTTCTTCAGGAACTAAACCGTATTTTTTCATCACATTAACAACATCTGAAAAACCACCACCTTCAGCCATATTAGCTCGCCCATGCATACGAACGTAGTTGTCAGCTTTTAATGGGTATGCTTTACGAGCAATATACATTTCTGCAAAATTGAATTCTTTGCCTTTTCCCATTCTAATTAATTCGCTTTCAAAAAATGACATAGATGAAAACGACCAACATGTTCCTGTTTGTCCTTGATTTTGAACAGCATTAGCGTCTAAGCTTTTTACAACAGTAAATTTATATTCGCTTCCTTTCATATTCGAAAGAGGCTCCTGATAAGGTGCTTGTTGCGCCTGAACGTAAGAAAATGAGCAAATTGCTAAAGCGGTAATAAATAATTGTTTCATATATAGATTTTATTGTTTGTTATGAAGTTAATTGGCTTGTTTTATATATTTAAGTAAAAATGAAATTTCAAAAATGGTAAATATAAAATACTGTATCATAAAATGACAAGTAAAAGCAAGTGCTTGTGATTTATTGATGAGTGAATACACAAAAACAAAAATCATGCACACTAATAAACGAGCCATACTCATAGCTAATGTTTTAAAAACAAATTCTTTAGATTGTTTATCTCCTTTAGTTAACAAAGCGTTTACGCCTAATGTGCTTAAAGCAAAAAAGATAGTTGGAATCCAAAAATGATGAGTGTTAAAGTAACGATTGGGTATTTGACTTAAACCATAAGATAAAATTAATGCTCCAAAACAAACGGTAATAAATTGTATGTAATATTTTTTTTGACTTTGCATTTACTTATTTGGCTTTATAAAATCTTTTAAAACGATATACATCGCTAGGGCAATAGACACTAAACTTAAAATAATCGTGAAAACAGGAGTTGTGTTTTTATAATACTCGTCTAGTTTATATCCACCGTAACAACCCCCACCAATAATAAGTGCCATTTGAATTCCAAGACCACTGTATTTAGCGTAAGCATTAAGCGGTTTGGGTGGCTGCTTCTCGTTTTTCGATGACATTAGCAATTTTTTTTACGACAGCACCCATGTTACAAGTACCAGTAAATGTTGCGCTTGGTTCAATTGATATTTTTCCAGTAATAATGTCACCCAATAATTTAGCACTAGATTTTAAAGATAGTAATTCACTAACAGTTACTTTTCCGTGAATTTCTCCAGAGATATCTGCATTTTGACAAGTAACATTACCTTCAATGTTTCCGGATGGCCCTACAACAAGTTTTCCAGATATGGAAAGATTACCTTTTAGAGTACCATCAATTCGAACGTCTCCGTTTGAATTGATATCACCAGAAATATGTGTTCCGTTCCCAATTAAATTAATGGATGAACTTTCAACAGCCGAAGATTTATTTACTTTTTGAAACATGATTTTTTTAATTTGAATGACGAATATAACAAATTACTTCTGAAATTTGTAATGATCATCGTAAAAGGGTTTATAGTAGTTGGTTTGTTTTTTTCTATAAAGCCTAGGTAAATTATCAGCAGAAATAGCCATTAGTGTAAACATTTCAAATTTGATTTTTCCAGAAAACACAGTTTTATCTTTACTTAAATTATCAATGTATTCTAAAGCCTCTTTCGCATTTTTAAAAGTTTTCACATTCGTTATTTGGTCTGAGCTTCCAAACAAACTACTTGATATACTTAAATTTGCATTACTATAATAAGTGTCGTTGAAGTCGGCTAAGGCTGATTTGAAGCCGTTGGCAATAGCCGCATCATCAGGACAAATAGCTACAATAAGGTGAGGAGTATTTAAATCTAAACTAAAAGTATCTGTTTTGTTTACAGCACCCGTTGCTTCGCTTGGATGCTTCAAATTGTATAACACCTCTAATATTTCCTGAGCTTGTTTTGAGACCGCATCTTTAGGATAATAAACTTGAACTTGCTTTAAAGCAATTTCTAAAGAATCAGCACCTTTTAATTTGCCAATACACATCGCTTTAATAAAGGCAAATTTTGG
>JANPOX010000164.1:0-6783 GCA_031428235.1 Bacteroidia bacterium
AATAGTTCCCGGCATTTCAGAAGACAAGGATACGTTTTCATCTGCATCTACTCTTCCCTGCACATTGATATAACTTTTAAATATTGCAGGTGTAACCGGAGCCGCTTCCACTAACACAAATTTTCTTCCTGAATCTCCTTCTAATTTGGAGATTTTAGCAGACACTTCGGACAACTGTGTTTTCAATTCTGCCTGCTTAGTTTTAAGATCGGTGAGACTTTCAGTTTTATCACCGCCGCATGACGCAAGTAGTAACGAAATAGTAAATAGGGGAAGCACTGTATTAGTTTTAAGTTTTTGTAATGAAATGGTGTACATATATAAATTTTTAAATAGTGAGTTAAAATTATTTTACTAAAGTTCCGGTTGCTTTTGAATAATCGATTTTATAAACCAGCATATCATACACTGCATTGAAATAATTGGTTTCTGATTCTTTTAGGGAAGTTTGTGCATTGATCACTTCTAAATTTGATCCGACACCTTGCTCATATTTTTTTTGAGATACATTGTAAATATTCTGCGCCAGTTCAAGATTACGTTTCTGAACCTGTAAAGAAGCTACGGCATTATTATAGTTGACAGCCGCTGATGTTCCTTCCAATTCAATGGCCAATTGAAGGTTTTTCATACTGTTCTCTCCTTTATTAAAATCCAATTTTGCCTGCTGAATTTTATAATGGCGTTGGAATCCATCAAATACATTTAAAGAGAGAGTTGCTCCTATCAATTGGGTTTGATAATATTTATTTACATAACCAACATAGTTTAAATCATTTCCAAAACCACTCGCTGAAATACTACCGTATGCCACTAAGGTTGGCAAATATCCAAACTTTAAACGTTTCACGTTAATGTTATGTAACCTTTGCTGTGCTTCCAGCATTTGGTATTCTGACCGTTTAGCCACATCAATTTTTGAAGCATCAATTTCTGTATTATCCTTAATTATTAAAGAATCAGTTAATACTAAATTTTCTTTACCAGTATAACCCATTTGAAATTTTAAAACATTTTCACTTAAAGTAATTAAACGCGCTATTTTTTGTTTTTCAGTAGTCAGGTTATTAAAAGCTACTTCTAATCTGTCCACATCTATCTGCTCTACAAATCCCTGTTTGTTAAAAGCCCTCGTATCATTTAATAATTTTTCCAGTTTTGTCATGTTAGCATCCAGTAACTTAATGCGTTCCCTGTTTACCAGCACACCATAATAGGCTTTGGATACAGAACTAACGGTTTCTGTCTTTGTTCTTGAAACTCCAATATTCATCAAAGCAATCATTTCCTTAGTCGCTTTTAAACCAACTAAATAATCTGCACTAAAAACCAATAAAGATGCATTTAAACCTGCTGATGTTTGATATCTTGTTCCAAATTGGGCTTCCAGTGCTGGATAACTGGCTGGATTAAGTTTTGGATCATTTTCTGCCGGACTTATTGGTGGATTTTGAGACGCTAATACTCCCTGGTAAATTGCCGGAGCTATGAAATTCGGAATCACCTGAGTTGGTATGACAATAAAATTTTTCATGTCAACACTTCCGGTAATTTGAGGCATTGCCATTCCGATTACTTCTTTCCGCTTATACTTCGCCATCAGAACATCATTCTGGGCATTTAAATAATTCGGGCTGTTTTTGTAAGCATAGTCAATCGACTGTTGCAAACTAAACGTGTTTGAATTTGCTTCCTGCGCTTTGGCATGCGAGCATATGGCAGAAAAAGCTAATAACAGTGTACAGGTTTTTAATTTAATCATATAGTTGTTTTTATTCTTGTTCTGTAATTTTTTTATACTCATTAATTAATCGGTGTCCTTTAAGAGTGCAAATACCATAAACAAACATATCCAATACTAATTCATGCGATTTTGAAAAGCTCAGCTTATCAAATGAAAAGTAACCACCGAACATGAGCATGTCTATCTGGGCCAAACGATACCTTGCAGCAAATTCTTCATCAATGTCTGCCTTATAGTAACCCTCTTCTTTGCCTTTTTTTATATTTCTTAAAATATCTTTAAAAGCGCAGTTTTCTTTAAAAACCTGGAACTGAATGAATGCTTTTGGATGAAATTTTTGCAAATCTAAAAAGAAGATAGGATTGATGTGTTGCATCATCTCCTTCATGTTTGCAGAGATCAGCATGATTTCATGGATGGGATCTTTTGATTGAGAAAACACTTCATCAAACTTTTTTTGATTCTTGCTCATCTCTATTTCGCATAATTGATTAACGATATCGTCTTTCTCTTTATAGTACTGATAGATCGTTTTTTTTGACATTCCTAATTCTTTAGCAATATCATCCATTGTTACACGCTTAATACCAAACTTAAAGAATAGCTCAAGTGAGGTTTTTAATATTTTTTCCTGTGGTTCCATTTTCGGCCACAAAACTAAAGAAACTATTTTTGTTCTACAAGTTTCCTCGATTGTTTTTTTTACTGTTTGGAGGTAACACGCTAATTTTCAATACGAAAAAGCTTAAAAATATTGGATAAGAAAATTAGAATTAAGAAAAACGGAATTAGCAATTAAAGGAATTATCGGATCTCCCACTCTTTCCAGTCCATTTCCTCTCCGTTTAAAATACCGAGGTAACTTTGGTAACGTTCCTGAGAAATTTCTCCGACTTCTACCGCTTTTAAAATGGCACAACCCGGTTCATTGACATGAAGACAATTATTGAATTTACAGTCGTTCATTTTCGCCATCATTTCCGGAAAATAATGCGCCACTTCTTCCTTTTTCATTTCAACCAGACCCAATTCTTTGATGCCCGGCGAATCAATGATATCACCACCAAAAGACAAAGGAAATAATTCAGCAAACGTTGTAGTATGCATGCCTTTTAAATGTGCAGAAGAAATATCTCCGGTCTTTAAGTCCAGGTTTGTATCGATGGCGTTAACCAAAGTAGACTTCCCCACCCCACTATGCCCGGCAATCAAAGTTTTCTTATCTTTTAAAAGTGTTTTAACGAATTCAATATCTTTTTTATCAAACGATGAAACTGAATAGCACTCATATCCAATATCAGTGTATAATTTCATCATGTCATTTTGTAGTTCCAGCATTTCTTCATCCAACACATCTTTTTTATTAAAGATGATCTTTGCCGGAATTTCATAGGCTTCGGCTGTTACTAAAAAGCGATCAATAAACCCTAAAGACGTTCGGGGCGCAACCAATGTCGCTACCAAAATCGCCTGATCCAAATTACTGGCAATGATATGTGCCTGCTTGGAAAGATTAATGGATTTACGAATGATGTAGTTCCTGCGTTGATGAATATTGGTAATTTGGTTACTGCCATCTTTGTCTCTATCAATATCAACGATATCACCAACAGCTACAGGATTTGTTGTTTTACGATCATCTAGTCGGATCTTGCCTTTTAAACGGCATTCGATTACCTCGCCGCTGTCAATGCGCACAGCGTACCAGCTTCCGGTAGATTTCACAACTAATCCTGTCATTGCGTAAAGGTAATGAATAAAAATTACAAGGTTTTATGGAATCGACATATTAAACAATTTCACTACATTAGTATATATGAAAATTATTTTCGTCATAATAATTGTATTTTTTTCTATTATTAGTCTGGGGCAAGATAATAGAGGAATAACTTTATATGGGGGTCTGATTGCAAACAAAACCTTATGTAAAACAATTAGAGTATCAGATCAACAAAATTATCCGTGTAAAACCGGAATGAGTTATTCATTTGAATTGGGTTCCAAGTTAAAATATAGTAAGCATTTTTCTTTAGAAATTGGTTACCAGCGATTAAAACAGCACATTATAACAGAATTAAATAGTTTAAAAGTATTTTATGTAAATCCTGTTAGGCATGGCCAATATGAATACGAGGGCATGATAAGCTATACTGATAATATATATTTATATGGCAACCATTATTTTTTTGGATTTAATTACGAATTAACTAAAGGAAAAAATAATTTAAACATTGGATTTAGTCATTCAATAATTGATTATTCCAACGACAAAAATTATATCACCAGAACATATTCAGAAAAACCGTCCACTGGTAATATACTAAATACAAATTACCAATCACATATAAGCGGCCCCTTATTAAAAGGCATTAATATAAATCTTAAATATGAGCGGCTCCTTTATAAAAATAAATTAGGGGTTTTCAGTAAAGTGCTTTACCAAATAATTTTTCGATCCACTACTTTTTATGAATATGCCTATGATGATTTAGGCTATAAAAGTAATGGATACTATACTTTTATAGATTCAGAAGGAAATTTTATTGGTAACGAAAATTCATATTCTTTTAATTTTAATTCTTTTATATTAGATATAGGAGTTTTCTACAAATTTAATTTTAAAGATTAACAAAGAAATTAATTGGAAATATCAAACAGCAACTTATAAATACGCCGAAATCGTGTTTACATAATTCAATAAAAAATCAGTATTTTTGAGAGACAAACCAGCACTATGTCCATTAAAGTAAATAATATCACCAAACTATACGGCACTCAAAAAGCACTGAACAATATTTCTTTTGAAATCGGCACAAATGAAATTGTTGGTTTTCTTGGTCCCAATGGAGCCGGAAAAAGTACGATGATGAAAATCCTGACCTGTTATATTCCACCATCAGAGGGCTCTGCAACTGTTTGTGGTTTTAATACCAACGACCAAAGCATTGAAGTGAGAAAACAGATTGGTTACCTGCCGGAACACAATCCTTTATACCTGGACATGTATGTGAAAGAATTTTTAGAATTCATTGGCGGTTTGTATCACATCAAAAATAAAAAAGAACGCGTTAAAGAAATGATTGAGGCAACCGGCTTGCAGGTTGAACAAAATAAAAAAATCGGCGCTCTTTCCAAAGGATACCGCCAACGTGTTGGCTTAGCTCAGGCCATGATCCATGACCCTAAAGTTTTGATTATGGATGAACCAACCACTGGACTGGATCCAAATCAACTGGAAGAAATACGTGGCCTTATTAAAAAATTAGGGAAACAAAAAACAGTGATGCTGAGTACGCATATCATGCAAGAGGTGGAAGCGGTTTGCGATAGAGTAATAATTATTAATAAAGGAGAAATTGTAGCCAACGATACCACTCAAACGTTACAGAAAAACACCACCAAACAAATTATCACCGTTGAGTTTGATAAGGAGGTTTCAGTCGCTTCTCTTAAAACTATTGCTGGTGTAGAAGATGCTATTCTAATTGAAGGCAAGACCTGGAAGATCATTTCAGGTTTGGAAAATGATGTTCGTAAAGAATTATTTAATTATGCTGTCAAACATAACCTCAGCGTAATGACCATGAATAAGGAAGAACAAAAACTGGAAGATGTTTTTAAAGCATTGACGAAAAAATAAAGAGCAGTAAGATTCATTAAATGCATGAAAAAAACTACGGTCGTAAAAAAAATAAAAAGTAATTCAAAATCTAAAGTTGTAAAACCTAATTTATTTAAAGATGTAAAATCTTTAATTGAAAAAACAAAGGTGCAGGTTGCTTATAATATAAATAGCAATTTAGTTATTTTAAACTGGCATATTGGGAAAAGAATACAGGAAGAAATCCTAAAAAATAAACGTGCAGAATACGGAAGTCAAATTGTTGCGACACTGTCGCAACAATTAACAGAAGAATACGGCCAAGGGTATACAAAATCAACATTAACCCGAATGCTTGTGTTTACAAGGTATTACACAACACAACAAAAAGTTGCGACACTGTCGCAACAATTCAGCTGGAGCCATATCATTGAGTTTTTAACTATCAAAGATGGCATTGAACGCTCCTTTTATGAACAAATAGCAGCCATCGAGAAATGGGGTGTAAGGCAACTGCGTGAAAGAATAAACAGTATGTTGTTTCAACGAACAGCTATTTCTAAAAAGCCTAAGGCACTTATAAAACAAGAACTCAAAAAACAAATTTCTAATAAAGAAATAACAAATGCCGAATTAGTTTTTAAGGATCCTTACTTATTAGATTTTTTAGGGCTTAAGGATACATACAGTGAAAAAGATATGGAAAGCTGCATACTTAATTCACTGCAAAAATTTATTATTGAATTAGGCTCTGACTTTGCCTTTATCGCCAGGCAAAAACGCATTATTATCGATTCGGAAGATTTTCGTATTGACTTACTATTTTATCACAGAGGTCTGAAAAGATTAATTGCTATTGATTTAAAATTAGGAAAATTTAAAGCGTCATATAAAGGTCAAATGGAACTATATTTAAGATGGCTTGAGAAGTATGAAGTTAGGGACGGTGAAAACGCACCCATGGGTTTAATTCTATGTGCTGAAAAATCTGAGGAACATATTGAACTCCTTCAACTTGAAAAAAGCAATATTAAAGTAGCAGAATATTTAACTGCACTGCCTCCAAAAAAATTATTGGAAAGAAAATTACATCAGGCTGTTATTTCGGCTCAAAAAAAATTTAACATCAAACTAAAATAATTTTGAATCATTATAACATCTATTCCTCTGGTAAATTTATTACTTCCGATCAGCTTCTTGAAGTTAGAAATCCATTTGATGGTTCGTTGGTAGCAACTACCTATTTGGCAGACGAATATATTTTAAATGAAGCCATTGAAAAAGCATTAGCTGTTAAAGAAGAATTGAAAAATTTATCTTCTTTAAAAAAGTTCAGTATCCTGAAACAAATTTCTGAGACAATCTCAGCAAACAGAGAATACCTGGCAAAAGTCTTGTGCCTTGAGTCCGGTAAGCCCATGAAATATGCCTTAGCGGA
>JANPOX010000165.1:0-7534 GCA_031428235.1 Bacteroidia bacterium
ATTATAAAAATGATTTTGACTATACTATCTTAGCCGGTTACAAATATACATTAGCTCCAATATCTTATGGAGTTTTTTTATTAGGGTTTGATTATAATTTAAGTAACAGAAATGCAATTAGGTTTCACATATCACCATATAGAACAACACATTATAGTCAACTTACAAATGGAGATTTAAAGCCCGCTATCAGAGTTGTTGAGTTTGGTGTTGGTTTTGTGTTTTAAAAAACCATGTCTTTCAATCCGTTCAAGAATATTTTCCAGCGTTCTCTGTATATCAATTTGCTAGACGTTCTACAAATTAAAAAAGCCCGAAGAGTTCTTCGGGCTTTTTTATGATCTAGTCACTCGAACAGAGGAAGCTGTCACATACAAAACTTCAATGTATATGAAATCACTGCTGTATCCGAGATGACGCTTACTATTTCAAACTACCAATCATGTCTTCCGGGCGAACCCATAGATCAAATTGCTCGTTGGTCACGTAGCCCAATTCAATAGCTGCTTCACGCAAAGTCTTGTTTCCTTTGTGTGCAGTCTTCGCAATTTTAGCGGCTTTCTCGTAGCCTATGTGCGTGTTCAAGGCTGTTACCAACATTAGTGAATTTTCTAAATGTTTCTTTAACTCCGGTAAATTTGGTTCAATGCCATCGCTGCATTTTTCGGTGAAAGATACACAGGCATCACCAATCAAACGTGCTGATTGTAATACGTTAGCTGCAATTAATGGCTTAAATACATTTAATTCAAAATGTCCGTTTAATCCACCAACGGTTGCTGCTACATCGTTACCGATCACCTGTGCACACACCATGGTTAATGCTTCAGGCTGTGTTGGATTTACTTTACCCGGCATGATCGAAGAACCTGGTTCGTTATCAGGAATGATGATCTCCCCTATTCCACAACGTGGCCCTGAAGACAACATACGGATATCATTCGCTATTTTAAATAAAGCTACTGCAGAGCGTTTTAAAGCACCACTTAATTCAATCATCGCATCATGAGCTGCTAATGCTTCAAATTTATTAGGCGCAGTAACAAAAGGTAAACCAGTTAATTCAGCTATTTTTTTTGCTACCAATACATCGTAACCTTTTGGGGTGTTTAATCCTGTGCCGACTGCTGTTCCTCCTAAAGCCAGTTCTTTCACTGCTTCTAAAGCGTTTTTCAAGGCTCGAATACTCATGCTGATTTGTTGAACATAACCACTGAACTCCTGTCCTAATGATAAAGGCGTCGCGTCCATGAAATGCGTACGGCCAGTCTTAATGATTTTATCAAATGCTTTTGCTTTCTTATCCAACGAGTCGCGCATTTTTTCCATTCCCGGAATAGTAATCTCTACCACTTGCTTATAAGCAGCAATGTGCATAGCTGTTGGATAAGTATCATTAGAGGATTGCGATTTGTTCACATCATCGTTCGGGTGCAATACTTTTGGTTCATCGCTTAACTTACCGCCATTCATCACGTGTGCGCGGTAAGCGATCACTTCATTGGCATTCATGTTGCTTTGCGTACCGGAACCTGTTTGCCAGATCACCAAAGGAAACTGATCGTCTAATTTCTTTGCCAGGATCTCATCGCAGGTTTTAGCGATCAGGTCGCATTTTTCTTTCGATAATACCCCTAATTCGCAGTTAGCCATAGCCGCTGCTTTTTTTAGGTAACCAAATGCATATATGATTTCCTTTGGCATACTTGCCTCAGGCCCTATTTTAAAGTTGTTACGAGACCGTTCTGTTTGGGCTCCCCAATAAACATTGGCAGGTACTTTTACCTCGCCCATCGTGTCTGTTTCTATTCTGAATTCCATAATGTGTTTTGTTTTAGATGGGCTGAATTTACTAAAAATGTTGCTTTTTAAATAACTAAATGTTTTTAATTAATTTCACTGTTTTAAGACATGTCTATAATTACACATTTATCAACCTTTATCACAATTTCTAAATTATTAGAAACTGAAATTAATGCTATTTCTAAAACTCAAATTATTTCTAAAGGCACGATAGTGATAAACAATAATGAACGATGTGATTCAATGTTTTTTATTAAAAGTGGGTTTATGCGTGGTTATTATTTAGATGATGGGAAAGAAGTTACAAACTGGTTTGCAAAAGAATCTGAATTTGCAACCTGATTTTATGCGTTTATAACCAGCAAAAATTCTTTCGAAATTATTGAAACATTGGAAGATTGCGAATTAATACAAATTTCGTATTCATCCTTACAAAACTTATATAATAAGTTTCCTGAAACTGAACGAATAGGTAGAATTATAACAGAAAACTATTATATAAAATTAGAAGAGCGCATCTTAAATCTTCAGTTCAAAACCGCAAAAGAGCGATATCAGAGTTTGATAGTATCAAAACCTTTTCTACTTCAACGCGCTTCATTAGGTCATATTGCTTCTTATATTGGCATTACACAAGAAACCCTTAGTAGAATAAGAGCAGAAAAATAAACTCCTGGACTAAATTGCTTTTTGACATTTGTCAAAAACTTTCATGTATTCACTATCTACTTTTGATCCGTAGTAACGAATCAACTAATAGAATAGAACATGAAAAACAGTAGAAATTGTAACAGATGGATTCTCCTAATAATTTGTTTAATTGCAATTTGTGTGTGTTTTATAGTCGGGCCGATTGTTCAGGATCCGAACTATCATCGATTCGCAGACCAAAGATCTTTTTTTTCGATTCACAATTTCTCTAATGTAGCTACCAACATCCCTTTTATAATAATTGGTCTATTAGGAATTTTACAAACTCTATTCAAAAAATCAGACATCCTTGATTTTCAATTAGTTAGAATGAATGTAAGTTTTTTTATTGGTGTGCTTTTTACCGGAATCGGTTCGGCCTATTATCACTTAAATCCATCTAATGAAACTCTGTTTTGGGATCGATTACCGATGACTATTTCCTTTATGTCCTTTTTTTCAATCGTTATTAGTGAATTTGTTTCTACAAAATGAGGGTCAAGACTTTTTATCCCTTTGCTGTTGTGTGGAATCATTTCACTTCTATATTGGCAGATTACAGAAAAGGAAGGGGTAGGGGACTTGCGTTTTTATGTATTAGTTCAGTTTTTACCAATTCTTCTAATAACAGCTATTTTGATATTATTTAAAAACAACAACGGAAAACTTTTATACTACCTGGTTTTATCAACCTATTTACTAGCAAAGCTATTTGAGATAAATGATCATATGATTTTTTCAATAAACCACACCATAAGCGGTCATTCAATTAAGCATCTAATTGCTGCCGCCGCACCATTGCTTTTTTTGATTGGTCTTTGTAACAGAAAATGTATATCAAATAAGATACCTCTAAGTTTATAACATTCAATAATCTTAAATAAACCAAACCATTAATCTTAAATCTATGCTAATAATTATCTTTTCAGTATTTGCCTTTTGCTTTATTTTAGAACGAATTGTTCCGGGTTGGAAATTACCCGAAGTTCCTACCTGGACAATCAGGGTAATCGCCATCAATTTTATTCAATTAGGTATTGTAACCCTGGCGGGTTACACCTGGGAAAAATGGTTCTCAGAATTCTGTCTATTTCATTTGTCAGATCATGTTCACTTTATATTTGGAGGAATTATCGCATATTTTATTGCAACATTTGTGTTTTACTGGTGGCACAGATGGCGTCATAAAATAGATTATCTCTGGACACATTTTCACCAGATCCATCATAGCCCGCAACGATTGGAAGTTATTACTTCTTTTTATAAGCATCCCTTAGAGATGTCTGTAAATTCTATTGTAGGAAGCTTATTGGTTTATACAATCCTTGGATGCAGTATGGAAGCAGGCGCCATTTATACTTTATGTACAGCCCTGGGAGAATTCTTTTACCATACTAATGTGAAAACACCACAATGGGTTGGTTACATATTTCAGCGTCCGGAAATGCATCGCATCCATCATGAATATGATAAACACACGAATAATTATGGAGACATAGTTTGGTGGGATATGCTTTTTGGAACCTATGAAAACCCAAAAGAGTTTAATAGCACTTGCGGGTTTGATACAGATAAAGAACTGCGATTAAAAGAAATGTTACAATTTAAGGATGTGCACAAAGAGTAGTTTTGTTTCACGTGGAACAATTTTATAATTTTTAGAGGTCACAAATTAGCATTCTCGACTCCGCTCGACCTGACATAAAATTAAAACAGAAGCTAACAAAAAAATCCCTTACTAGAAAATTCTAGTGGGGATTTGTAATTTGTTCCACGTGAAACCTACTTATGTCGGAATATATAAATAGTGCTGGAATAAGAACTAGAATTTTTTGCCTTCATATTAGAACGCATGCCAATCTTGAAAGCCTGCGCAAGATTAACTTTTCCTGTTTTATATTTCTCACTAAGCATTGATACATAATAACTATCGAACTTCATTGGCTTAGTTTCAACTAATTGGAATCCGCTATTATCCAATAAAGCCTTCATCGTTTTTAACTCGAAGTGGTGTAAGTGTCTTGGCACATCATAAGCCGCCCAATACTCATTATAATACTCCGCATCGTAAGACTTATGGTTTGGAACTGCAATAATCAAAACACCTTGAGGCTTTAGCTTGTGTTTTAAGAAAGCTAAAGTGTCGAACATATCTGTCACATGCTCTAACACATGCCACAATGTAATGACGTCAAACTCCTTTTCAGCGATGTGCAATTGTAGGGTACTTTTATCAGAGAACAAATTAAGGTTTTGCTCGGAAGCAATTTGTCTTGCATTATCATCCGGTTCCATACCAAAAGTTTCCCACCCAGATCTTTTACATTCAGACAAAAACATTCCAGTTCCACAACCATAATCTAATATTGTTCCACGTGGAACAAACGAAGAAATAAGCTTGATTTTAGTTTTCAAAGTATGGCTTCTCACCATATGATACATTTTATTTATAATTCCCTTTTTACTGTTGGTGTGAGACACATAAGATTCTGCTTTATAATAGTTCCCTAAAACAGCATTGTCCGGACGGGGATTAGTAAATTTAAACCCGCAGGATTTACAAGCAACAATGCTAAACTTTTCCTGACTTACAGTGTAATCCTTACAAACTAAAAAAGGCTCAAACTGATTTGAGCCACACACTAAACATTTATCGATACTTAACATAAAATATATTTATTTCTTGTTCCACGTGGAACATTATTTATCTTCCTAAGTGTACTAATAATACAGAGATGTCTGCCGGATTAATTCCTGATATCCGGCTTGCTTGACCAATAGTTGCAGGGCGTAACCTTGTTAGTTTATCTCTGGCCTCTAAAGAGAGGCTGTTAACAGATTTGAAATCAAAATCCGGTTTGATTTTATAGTTCTCCAATTTAGCAACTCTTTCGGCATTCTCCTTTTCCCGTTCTATATAGCCTTCATATTTCATCAAAATCTCAGCTTGCATAATGGTATCGGCATCTAAAGTGGAAGTTAAATCTTTCAAATTACTAGCGAACTTAGCAAGGCCTGCAATATTGACATCGGGGCGAGATAATACATTAAAGTACCGCATTTTTTGAGTTAATGCGGCAGAATTTATGCTTTCCATATAAGGGTTTATTTCATCAGGCTCAGCGCTGGTATTCTTAAAATATTTTATGAGAGATTCATAATTTTTAATCTTCTCGTTAACGCGATCCATTCTTTCATGACTAGCTAAACCAATAGAGTGGGAGAGGGGTGTTAAGCGAACATCGGCATTATCTTGTCTCAATAACAAACGATATTCTGATCTGGACGTAAACATACGATAGGGCTCATCAGTTCCTTTGGTTACCAAATCATCAATCAAAACACCTATATAAGCCTCGTGTCTTTTCAATACAAAAGGATCTTTTTCATTAATCTTTAAGTGCGCATTGATGCCAGCCATTTGTCCCTGGCAAGCAGCTTCCTCATAACCGGTTGTTCCATTAATCTGTCCCGCAAAATATAAACCTTCCACTAACTTTGTTTCTAATGTTAACTGTAATTGAGTAGGTGGAAAATAATCGTACTCGATTGCGTAACCCGGACGAAACATTTTAGCGTTCTCAAACCCGGTAATTAACCTCAATGCCTTTTGTTGAACATCAACCGGTAAGGAAGTAGAAAAGCCATTCACGTAAATTTCAACCGTGTCCCAACCTTCAGGTTCTACAAATAGTTGGTGCCTGTCTCTTTCTGAAAAGCGTGTAATTTTATCTTCAATGCTGGGACAATACCTGGGCCCTAAGCCTTGAATTCTTCCAGAGTACATGGGTGATTTTTCAAAGCCAGTTCTTAAAATATCATGCACATCCTGATTTGTATATGTAATATGACAAGGCACTTGTTTTTTTACAGGGCGGCCATCGTTTGAAACAAAAGGGGACGTGTTATCTAAATAAGAAAACTTATCAATAGCAACATCGCCTTCTTGCTCTTCCATTTTAGAATAATCTAAAGAACGTCCATCAATGCGTGGAGGAGTTCCTGTTTTCATTCTACCGGTTTCAAAACCCAAGCTTGATAATTGTTCGGTAATCCCATAAGAAGCCGATTCACCGCTTCTTCCTCCTCCAATTTGTTTTTCACCTAAATGAATTAATCCATTTAAAAAGGTGCCATTGGTTAATACAATCGCTTTGGCTTTAAATTCAAGGCCCATTCCTGTCACAACACCCTCTATTCTTTTCCCGTCTGTAGAGACTATTATTTCCTTACACATGTCCTGCCAGAAATCCACATTGGGAGTCTGCTCCAACATTTCTCTCCAGGTAGTGGCAAATAATTGTCTGTCGTTCTGAGTTCTTGGGCTCCACATTGCAGGTCCTTTTGAACGGTTCAGCATCCTGAATTGAATTGCCGATTTATCTGAAACAATGCCGCTATAACCACCTAATGCATCTATCTCACGAACGATTTGTCCTTTAGCGATGCCACCCATGGCTGGATTACAGCTCATCTGCGCGATGGTTTGCATATTCATGGTCAGCAACAAAACTTTGGATCCCATATTAGCAGCAGCAACAGCGGCCTCGCAACCTGCGTGACCGGCACCAACTACTATAATATCATATTGAGAATTCAATTTAGAAAAAGAAGTAAGATTAAAGAAGTAAGATTAAAGATTTAGGAACTGTAAAACAATCTTTAATCTTCTATCTAACTTCTTAATACTATAATTAGATCATGTTTAATTTTGCTAATAATTCATCACGGTAAGAACCACCGATCGGAATTACTTTTTTGTTTTCTTCTAACACAACTGTTTGATTTTCAATTGTTTGTATTTTATCAATGCGGGCAATGAAAGAACGGTGTACGCGGATAAAATCTCCGTTATCTAATTTCTTTTCAATGTCCTTCATTGTGGAATGGATTGTATAACGCGTATATTGAGTGTTTAAGACAACATAATCCTTTAAAGCCTCTACATAATAGATATCCTTTAAATTAACCTTTACAAGACGGCTATTTGATTTTACGAATAAAATGTCCTTTGCCGCTTCGTCTTTATTCTCTACTAATG
>JANPOX010000166.1:0-5388 GCA_031428235.1 Bacteroidia bacterium
ATAGAAGTGGGCAGCACAATTTTTTTAATGGCAGTTTCCACTCCTTTATTCTCAATAAGTTCCAAAGCAAGATTTGCGGCTTCAATACCGATTTGTTCTAAAGGCTGTGATACAGAAATAATATTAGGTTTTACAAAATCAAATAAACTGATATCATCGAATGAAGCAAAATAAACACCTTCTTTCTTTGCGTCAAATCCAATTTCATTAAACACATTTAAGCAAGCGGTGGCAATGTGATTATTCAAGGTATAGATGGCGTCAATTTTATTGGATGATTTTAAACGCTTTAGTAATTTTTCTCTGACATCATTCTGTATATTGTCAAAAGAAATTTCAAGCAGATTTTCTTCCTTAAAAGGAATACTATATTTCTTCAATGCATCCTTATAACCTTTCACACGCTCTGTTAAGGAACTAATGTGAGAGGGAGTGATGTTTAATGCTAAAATATTTTTGCATCCTTTATGAATCAATAGATCTGTTAATTCAAATGATCCCTGGTAGTTATTGGCAACCACATAGTTGGATTCAATATCCGGCAAATAACGATCAATAAAAACGATGGGAAAATTACGTAGCCTTTCTTTTTTAAAAAAATCTCCGGATGTGTTGGTTGTCGCAATAATTAAACCATCAATCATATGCTGTTCGGCAAACAGGCTAATCAGTTTTTCTTCGCGGTCTACATTTTCACCGGTACTACAAATCATAAGATTGTAACCTTTAGATGCTAATTCTCTTTCAACATATTTAGCTATGTTAGAATAAAATGGATTAGAAATATCAGCAACTAATAATCCTATAAGATTACTTTTCCCCGTTCTTAAGGCACGTGCAAATACATTTGGAGTATACTCCATTTCTCCGGCTTTTGATAACACTTTTTCCTGTGTTTTCTTGCTAATACCATAAGCATCGCCTTTACCGTTTATAACCATAGAGACTAATGTTTTTGAAACATTCAGTTCTTTAGCTATGTCTTCTAACAAAGTTTTTTTAATACCCATATTGTACAAATATTAATATTATACAAACAAATATAATAAATACTAAACAAGTTTAGGTATAAAAGCTAAAATATTTAGATATTATCCCTGATAACTGATAAAATAGCGGGATAAGAATTTATTATCACCTGTTCCTGAATTTCAGATTTTGTAAACCACTCCACTTTTTCAATATGCTCTTCCAACTGCGGTACAAGTGTGCCTTCATGTTTGGTTGACATAGCATACCAATATGTTTTTTTGAGTGCAAAACCACCTTTATGATCATAAATATGATATGTTGGGGCCAGTACTTTAATTATGGAAAGTTGTGTTATACCACATTCTTCCTCACATTCACGTATTGCCGCTTCCTCCGGACCTTCACCCATATCGAGTTTCCCTTTTGGTAAATCCCAACACTTTAATCTGAAAATAAACAAGTACTTATTATCTTTTTCTATTAATCCTCCTGCTGCATATATATATTTAAATGGCTTTCTAAATTTTTCTAAAGCCAATTCAATATTTTTTGTGGTAAAAGTTAATAACGTCTGATCTTTTTGATGGGCAAATTTTGTAAATTCATCTAACAATTCTGTTTTTTTTAGGTCATCAATATTTATAAATGATTGATTTTCCGAGGATTGATTTGTTTCAGTAACAATGATTTTTTTTGACAAATAATATATCGTGATGTTCATAATTTGATGTGTTTAATAGCCCTAAACCTGTTATTTTTGTGCCCCTATGACAATGACTCCATTTGATTCCGCGCATAAAGTTGCCGAATTTTTATTACAAATCAAAGCGATTAAACTTCAGCCTGATCAACCATTTACCTGGGCATCAGGTTGGAAATCTCCCATCTATTGCGATAACCGAAAAACATTATCATACCCACAAATCAGAACTTATATCCGCCAGCAATATGTTAATGTAATCAACGAAAATTTCACCAAACCTGATGTGATTGCAGGTGTAGCTACCGGTGGGATTGCACAAGGAGCTTTAATTGCACAAGACATGGGATTACCTTTTGTATATGTACGGAGTGAAGCAAAGAAACACGGCTTAACAAATATGGTTGAAGGTGTGGTTGAAAAAGGTCAGAATGTTGTTGTAATTGAAGATTTAATTTCTACCGGTGGTAGCAGTATTAAAGCTGTTGACGCGTTACGCGAACAAGGCTGTAATGTAAAAGGTATGGTTGCCATTTTTACCTATGGTTTTGATGAAGCTACCGAGAACTTAAAAAAAGCAAACTGTCCTTTAACGACATTGTGTGATTATGATACTTTAGTGGAAGTAGCATTAAAACATAAATATATTTCTGAAAACGATTTGGATTCATTAAAAGAATGGAGAAAGAGTCCTTTTTCCTGGAAACAATAAAATTAAAATATTGGGACACTTCACCATACTCAGCGAAACGCATACTGCACAATCACCAACAGATCAGTTGTTTGATTTCATGGGCGATTTCAATAATTTTAAGCATCTTTTACCGGAAGACAAAATTGATAATTTCGAATGTACCGCCGAACAATGTTCTTTCAACATTAAAGGATTAACAGCTTTAACTATAAAGATCAAAGAGCGTTTACCAAAATCGCGTATTACTTTTGAAACTTCTGGTCTTGCTAAATTTATATTTACGCTTCACATTCATTTATTGGAGAACCAAACTACCAATGTAGAAATAGAAGGTGATATGAATCCGTTTATAAAGGTAATGGCAGAAAAACCCCTCAGGGAATTAGTCAATACCATGGCGAGTAAATTAGCAGCATTAACTGTATAAATTCTTCCCGCAGCTTTTTACAAATCTTGCAATACTTTATCTGCATTAATCAGCGAAATTTGCGGGAAACAAATCCAAAAAATACCCTTACTTTTACTTAGTGGACAAGCATTTAACTCATCCTATATTTAAGACCCTGGCTGATTGTGCCAATCAATTGGGCGTTGATGCTTATGTGATTGGTGGTTTTGTGCGTGATATCTATTTAGGGAGAAGTAGTAAAGATATTGATGTAGTTACTTTAGGCAAGGGAATTGAATTAGCAGAATTGGTTCATAAGCAGTTAGGACCTGAGGCTCATTTGTCTGTTTTTAAAACATTTGGTACAGCGCAAGTCAAGATAAACGATCTGGAAATTGAATTTGTTGGCGCCCGGCGAGAATCCTATAACCATGATTCACGAAAACCTATTGTAGAAAACGGAAGTTTAACTGACGATCAAAACCGCCGTGATTTTACAATAAATGCTTTAGCAATTGGTTTAAGCAAAACTAATTTCGGAAAATTATTGGACCCATTTCATGGTGTAGACGATATTGAAAACAAGATCATACGTACTCCACTTGAACCGGAAATTACCTATAGTGATGATCCTTTGAGAATGATGCGGGCTATTCGTTTTTCATCACAACTTGGTTTTACCATCGAAGAAAAATCCCTGGAAGCAATCTCTAAAAATAAAAACAGGATCAGCATAGTTTCCAAAGAACGTATCACTGATGAATTAAATAAAATCATCCTCTCCCCTATTCCATCGGTTGGTTTTAAATTATTATCAGATACCGGTTTATTACAATTGATCTTTCCGGAGATGATGAAATTGCATGGCGTAGAAACTATCAATGGCAAATCTCATAAGGATAATTTTTATCATACCTTGGAAGTATTAGATAACGTAGCAAAAAAAAGTGATAATTTATGGTTACGCTGGTCGGCCATTTTACACGATATTGCCAAACCTGCTACCAAGCGTTTTGAGGCCGATCATGGTTGGACTTTTCATGGGCATGAAGATAAAGGTGCTCGCATGGTTCCAAAAATATTTGAAAGTCTGCGTTTGCCACTAAATGAAAAAATGAAGTACGTTCAAAAATTAGTGTTACTTCATTTGCGTCCTATTGTATTAGCCAAAACAGAAATAACAGATAGTGCCATTCGCCGTGTATTATTTGAAGCCGGTGATGATGTGGAAGACCTGATGGCGCTATGCGAAGCAGATATCACCACCAAAAATCCAAATAAAGTAAAACGCTATTTACAGAATTTCGAACTGGTTAGAGAAAGACTAAAAGAGCTCGAAGAAAAAGACAAGATTCGTAACTGGCAACCTCCAGTGAGTGGTGAAGAGATCATGTCAATTTTTAATTTACCTCCCTGTAAAATTGTAGGTGATTTAAAAAATGCTTTAAAAGATGCGATCCTTGATGGTGTCATTCCTAATGACCGAGAAGAAGCGCTTGTGTTTCTGAAAAATAAGGCGAAGGAGATTCATTAATTTTATTTGGGCGTTCCTTGCAAAAAAGCAAGTCAAGCTTTCCGCAGCATTTTTTTTATTCAAAAAAAAAGGATTTACACTGTAATCCTTCAGGCAACTTATCTTAAAATTAGTAATAAACTTCAATTTGAAATTAAGATTGCGTTAGGGATTGTAACGAAAATCCTATGCATCATTTTTCTGATGCATAGATTGAAGTGAAAAGCCCGACCGCTTTTCGCGGAAACGCCCAGGTCATCATAAACTTTAATTTTAAAGTTCTATTCCTCTTCTGCTTCCTGCTTAGCTGCTCCGGCTTTAGGACCATCAACAGCAGCGTATATCTTCCAGGTATTATAAACACTTGTATTCAACCGGTTGCTCAATACAATGATCGTTAAGCTATCTTTTAATCTCCTGTGAAATGACGTTCTATAACCATGCCACCATCCATTATGAAACACTTCCTTATCAGGATCGTTCATGTTTTTCATGCGCCAGCCAAATCCATAATTACTTTGTTTTTTTTCTGAACTATGAGGAGAGTAAGCTAGTTGTTGTGTTTCTTTAGCCAATAATTTATGTTGATATAAAGCTGTACTCAATAAGAATAAATCATAAGTTGTTGTGTAAATACCTTTATCGCCCAACACTCCATCATACCGATCATTTGCTACACAACCATATTTCATGGTATAGCCGCGGGTAATATGTTCTTTAGTGCTGTCTATATTTAAAGCTGTATAACTATGATTCATTCCAAGTGGCTCAAATAATTCTTCTTTTAAGAAATCAGAGTAACTTTTCTTTGAAACTTTTTCTATTATGATCGCCAATAATGCAAAATTGGTATTGCAATAATTAAAACGCAAACCCGGATTTAGATAACACTTCGGTTGATGTTTCACAATAATATCCAACATTTGCTGGTTACTCATTGTACAAACCGAATTATCCAGAAATTCACCACAAAAATACGTGTAGTTGGGTAAACCCGAACGATGGGATAAAAGTTGTTTTACGGTAATGGCTTTATAAGGAAATTCTGGCAGGATATCTGAAACTTTTGAATCTAGGTTTAGCTTTCCTTGTTCAAATAAAATTAGTGTTGCTACACCTGT
>JANPOX010000167.1:0-5098 GCA_031428235.1 Bacteroidia bacterium
TGTATTATTATGCAAGTATAATCCTGGTAGGTATGTTGTTTTTAGTAGTATTCAATCATTGGTGTTTTCATGTGTTATATCCAACAGAAAGAACAGCCCTGCTATTTTATCCGTTAATGATCATTGTGTTAGTTTACTTTATACATCATGTTTCAATTGCTGTAGTACTCAAACAAATTATTATGATGTTCTGTAGCTCTTTATTGATCATCAACTTTTTTAAAACTGCAAAACTTGTTTCTGGTTACGATCATTCATATTGCATGAACACTAATCAATATTTTGATTATTTAGGAAACACAAAAGCTAAAAGAGTTTGCCTGGCAGTTGAGGTTTATTTTGTTTACCTCAAATATTACCAATACACTGGTTGTGATTTTTATGCTGAATCGATTAATGAATATCGCATTAATCCGCGCTACCTGTTTAATCACCAATTGAGTGATTTTGATTATTTACTGATATTGCCTCCATATAATCTATCTTATTATAAAACCACTCCCATCCATTTAAAAGCTGTTAAATATTTCCCGGACACTGGAGCATTAATTGTTAAAGTGGAAAAGAAATAACATAAGAATTAGGTAAGTTAATCTGTTACAGCAGAGCGAGCACTAACGGAATTAACTATGTGCCTATTTGATATAAACTCTTTTTGTATATTTATTCAATGCAAAACATTAAAAAACAATTCATAACCAACACTGTTTTCTTTTTCCTGGTCTATGCTCTGATGTTTTATGTGGCGCTTAGGGCAATCAGTATCGTAATGACCCATGACGAAGCTTATTCTTTTTATAATGCCAAAAATTTTTGGTGGGTAGAAACTTTATGCACTGGTAATACCCATTGGTTTAATTTTTTGGCCATGAAGACCTGCATCTTGTTTGGTTTTGAAAAAGTGAGCCAACTACGCTGGCTTACCTTACTTTCTTCAGGGGTATTTTTAACCATCGTTTATTTCTGGACCAAAACTATAAAAGATCTTCCAACAAAAATATTTGCTTTTTCTGTGGTAGTTTTAAATCCTTTTCTGATCGATTATTTATCATTAGCACGCGGTTATTCAACAGCATTAATGTTTGAGGTATTAAGTATTTGTTGTTATTACCTGGCTGTAAAAAATAAAAACAGGAAACATGGTGTATTGGCTTTATTTTTTGCAGGTATGGCAGCCATTGCCAATTTTAATTTCTTTTATTTTTTCGTCGCCTTTTGTTGTATTTATTTTTTCAGGTATCATTTTAAACGCGACAATGTTTTCTTAAAGAGCAAACTGTTTTATATTGATTTTTTTTTCGCATTAGGCATTACCGCTGTAGTCATTAAAGCTCTACAATTTATCACAACCTGTTCAAACGACATTGGTGCATATGGTGGAGAAGATTTGATCAGCGGTGTTTTTATAGGTTACGTCCATACATGGGTTTATAGTAACGATTGGGTAAATGAAACAAGTCTTCATGTTTTCGCTACTATTTTATGTGTTCTGGTAATGTCAGCTTCTGTTTATGGAATCCGACTTCGGAAACAACACCGCTCTGCATGGTATACTTTTTCTTCGGGTCTGTTATTGCTCATGCTGGTTTTAACTTTGTTTACTAAATTATGTTTTGGTGTATTATATCCTACCTATCGCACCGCCTTAATGTTTTATCCATTAATCGCATTGGTGCTGGTAGGTTTTTTCAACTCTATTCTTACAAATCTAAAAGTTAGGCAACTGCTTTTGTTGCCAATAAGTGCTCTCATCGCTTTTCATTTTTTAATGAACATGAGCCTGACAAAAAGTTTTGATTATTGGCAGCAGGCTGACACCAAATCCTGCTTCATTTATCTTGATAGCTTGAATGCAAAAAATGTAGGCATTGCACCCGAATTGTTTGGCGTATACCGCAACTATTATCAACTTACTGATAAATATGCATTTCAGTTTGAAGGCAAAAGTATTAATACTGCTTTTCCGAAAGGGCAGGATGAAAGTAAGAAACAATTAAAGGAGTTTCAATACCTGGTTTTATTTCCTCCTTATAATTTAAGTTTTTATAAAAATAATGCGGTGAAGTTTCAAGCGGTAAAGTTTTATGAAAGGACAGGAACTTTGGTGGTGAGAGTAAAACATTGATTTTAATAAAGGATAATATATACATTTAGCCATGAAAAGATTTTTAATTTTTATACCATTATTCTTTTTGAGTTATTTTTTTAAAGCTCAGCCTTGTCCATCTATTACAAGCTCAAGTGTTACCTCTCCGTCCTGTTTTGCTTCCGCTAACGGAGTAATTGAAATTAATTATACCGGGGGAATCCAACCTTATACAGTAATCTGGACCGGCCCTGTGTCTCAAACAGTGGTCACAACTGCATTAACACATAGTATAGCTAATGTTTCCGCTGGGAGTTATTCAGTATCAATAACAGATAATAATGGTTGCATGGCTTCTCAGAATTTAAGTGTTCTCGAGCCAGGTGCAATGACCTTCTATTATTATTCAACAGCAGCTACCTGTGGTTTAGCAAACGGAACAATTTCTTTATATTTAAGTGGCGGAACTCCGGGTTATACAGTAGCCTGGAATTTGCCGGGAGCACCAACCGGTACATATGTAACAAATGTGCCGCCCGGAACATGGAATGTCGATGCCTATGACCTGCATGGTTGTTCCATTGGCCAACAGACAGTGGCTGTTGCGGCGTCACCGAATGTTGTTGTTACGGGATTTAGTGTTACGCCACCCACTTGTTTCGGCTTATCAAATGGAGCATTAACTGTTAATTACTCAGGTGGTGCAGCGCCCTATACGATCAACTGGTCAAATTCAATATCGCCACCCATAACAACTGCTGCGCTATCCTGTAGTGTATCCGGTATTCCACAAGGTGTCTATTCAGCTACGGTAACAGATGCTTATGGTTGCTCGATGTCACAGCAGGTAAGCATAAATCAACCATCACAGTTAAATTTATTAGTTTCTCCAAGTGCGACTATTTGTTTCGGCCAAACTACTCAGATAGCTGCTTCAGGACAGGGTGGTACTCCTGTATATACATATTCCTGGTACCCTCCATCTCTGGTTGGTGGCGGGCCACATTCTGTAAATCCAAGTAATACCTTCACTTATGTGGTTTCAGTGAGCGACGCTAAAGGTTGCACAACGAGTCCACAGGTTATAACTGTGAACGTTAGCCCACCTTTAGCGGTCGTAGGCAGCTCAGCAACAATATGTGACGGATCAGCCGCTGTGCTAACACCTATTATTACGAGCACTGGAAACGGAGGGCCTTACAGCTACTACTGGAGCAATTCTGCTAATACACAAAGCATTTCGGTAATTGGGAATGCAGCTGCAAGTCCGACAACTTATACAGTTATTCTAGGCGACGGATGCACTATCCCCCAGGCAGCTACAGTATTCACAGTGGCAGCCCAGGTTTGTTCCGGACTCAATGAATTAGAAGGCGCATCACTTTCCATTTTTCCAAATCCAACCAACGGAACTTTAACAATCAATGATCCAAACATCCACAAAATAGAGTTGTATGATGTATCGGGAAAAATTTTATTTTCTAAAAACTTAAACGAACAATCATACCAAATGCAATTACAAAATTTTTCAGAAGGCATTTACTTTGTAAAAGCGACTTATATCAGTGGGATGAATGCGGTTAAGAAGATCGTAGTAGGTAGGTAGCTCATTAACCCACTTTAGTATCTTATAAACTGCCCAAAAGTAGCCCAAAATCTTATGAACAGCCTGTTTAAAAATTAGGCTGATAAAAGCATGTTTTTTCGTAAATTTAGCTTCTCAAAAACGAACACATGACCACTGATAAATTTGTATCCCGTCATAACGGGCCCCGCGAAAATGAAATAAAACAAATGCTGGCAAAGATCGGCGTTTCATCTATTGATGAACTGATCAGCCAAACGGTTCCTTCGGGCATTCGCCTTAAACAGCCTTTACGCGTTGCTCCTGCTATGAGCGAGTATCAATATAGCAAACACTTAAAAGCTTTAGGCAAAAAAAATAAAGTATTCCGTTCTTATATTGGCTTAGGCTATTACAATAATATTTTACCGGCAGTTATCCAGCGTAATGTATTGGAAAATGCAGGTTGGTACACGGCGTACACCCCTTACCAGGCTGAAATTGCACAAGGGCGTTTAGAGGCTATTTTAAATTTTCAGACCATGGCGATGGATTTAACTGCCATGCCAATTGCTAACGCCTCTTTATTGGATGAAGCAACGGCTGCCGCTGAAGCGCTGTTCATGTTCTACAGTAACCGCAGTAAAGACAAAGTGAAAAATGGTGGCAAGAAATTCTTTGTAAGTGATACTGTTTTTCCTCAAACCATTGATGTAGTGAGAACCCGTGCAGTACCATACGGTATTGAATTGGTAATCGGAAATGCTAATACAACTGCATTGGACGATTCATTTTTTGGAGCCTTGATTCAGTACCCTGATATTAATGGAGAAGCCACTGATTACAAATCATTTGTTGAAAATGCACATGCAAAAGAAATACAGGTAGTAGTAGCAACGGATTTATTAGCACTGGCTTTACTAACACCTCCGGGCGAATGGGGTGCAGATTGCGTAGTTGGTAACTCACAACGTTTTGGTGTGCCATTAGGTTATGGCGGACCGCATGCAGCCTTTTTTACCTGTAAGGAAGATTACAAGCGTTTGATCCCCGGCCGTATCATTGGTGTATCGGTTGATGCAGAAGGAAATCCGGCATTGCGTATGGCTTTACAAACTCGTGAACAACACATTAAACGCGATAAGGCAACATCTAATATTTGTACGGCTCAGGCTTTATTGGCTATTATGGCTAGTATGTATGCGGTATACCATGGGCAGGAAGGTATTAAAGCCATAGCACAAAGTGTTCATAACGCAACGGCTTCTGTAGCTGAAGCTTTAAAACAAGTAGGGCTAAACATTAAAACAAAATTGTATTTCGATACCATTGTAGTGGAGTGTGATGCCGCAAAAGTGATGGCAGCAGCAGTAGCCAAAGAAATTAATTTCCGATTGGTTGATGCAAAACATGTGGCGCTCTCTTTAGATCAAACCGTTGAGCAATCA
>JANPOX010000168.1:0-6769 GCA_031428235.1 Bacteroidia bacterium
GTAACAGAGTAGTAATTAACTTTTAAAGGTTAAAAACAGGGCTATTTTCTTTTTTATAGTAGATAATTTTATTTATCTTCGCAACTCAAAATTTTAAATTAATATGTCTGAAGAAATTGAACAAATTGAACAAGTAGAAAACGGTAATGATTTTGAAACAAAGTCTGTTAAAAAATCATCATCTAAGGATATGGATTTTGGAGGGTTAGAGTTTTTTTACGAAAAGAATAAGAAAGCAATTACTTATGGTGGCGGAGCTTTATTAGCTATTGTTGCTATTTTCAGTTTCTATAAATTTTACTGGTTGCCTGGTGAAGAAAAGGAAGCTGCAAATGAGGCGTTTTTTGCTCAAACGTATTTTGAAAAAGATAGTTTTTTAGTGGCTTTAAATGGCGGACTAAATGTTCAAACTTCAGATGGACCTAAAACCATGATGGGTTTTAAAGATATTGCTGATAATTACAGTTCTACAAAAACAGGAAGTTTAGCTAATTATTATGCAGGAATCTGTTTATTGCGTACCGGTAAATTTGAAGAAGCTATCGGTTATTTAGAGCAATATGATGTTAAGGATGAAATGGTTGCGCCAGTTGCCATTGGTGCGATAGGAGATGCTAACATGGAATTGAATAAATTAGATGAAGCCATTAAATTTTATTTAAAAGCAGCTGAACAATCTACAAATTCATTTACAACCCCAATTTATTTAAAGAAAGCAGCATTTGCTTACGAGCAAAAAGCTAATTATACTGAAGCATTAGCTACGTATGAGCGTTTAAAAAATGAATATTCAAAAAGCTCTGAGGCACGTGATGTAGACAAATACATTGCAAGGGTTAAAACTTTAGGAAATATTCAATAAGAAATAAATACAATGAAAAAAAAGGTGATGAGAGTCACCTTTTTTTGTTTTAAAAAATAAATTATGGCAAGCGAACTTAAAAATTTATCCACTTTTGAAGGAACAGAAATTCCGGATGCATCAAAAATGAAATTCGGAATTGTTTGGGCAGAATGGAACCATACCATCACCCATGGATTAATGCAGGGCGCTTATGATACCTTAATTAAGCATGGAGCTAAACCAGAGAACATCATTACCAAAACGGTGCCAGGTGCTTTTGAATTAACCCTTGGCGGTCAGTATATGGCAGAATATGGTCAGGTGGATGCTGTTATTTGTATTGGATGCGTTATACAAGGAGATACCAAACATTTTGATTTTATCTGTGATGCAGTCGCCAAAGGAATTACTAATTTGAATTTACAATTTGGCAAGCCCTTTATATTTGGTGTACTAACTGTCAATACTCAGGAACAGGCTGAAGACAGAACCGGTGGTAAACATGGTAACAAAGGAGATGAAGCAGCGGTTACCGCAATAAAAATGCTGGGGCTGAAAAATAGTTTTGAAAAGAATAAAGGAAAAATCGGTTTTTAAAGTATAAGCCCTAAGGTCATGGTCAGCTGTGCTGCGAAGAAACTATGACTGGCTTTACCATTTCCTTTACCAAGAACTAAAGCATTTCTGTAATCAGCATAGACACCTTTTCCGGTAACTTCAAAAACTCCGTGTTTCAGGAACTCCATTCTAAATCCGGTTTCAACACCGGCGATCCATCCTGCAATGTGCCATTTATTATTTAAACGTTCTCCAAACATTGTCACGTCAGTTCTTGGATAAACTATACCGACACCGGGCTTAACCACATAACCAACATTAAAATTCTTTGATGGTTCATATAGTTTCCATCGTTTCAAAAAATTAATCATCCAAAAATTGGCGCCATCAGTATGTTCAAAGTGTAAAAAATTATCTGGGTCAAGTATAGTATCCTTATCAACGTACTCTCCGTTAAATGTTCCCTTAACGCGCACTTTTTGGTAATTTGTTACTACATATTTAGTATGGTCATAATTAATTTCAATACCAAAATCTTTTTTATTATTAAAATAATAACCCGCATGAACTACAAACTGTGGAATAGTAACATTTGCTAAGTCTTTGATCTGGTCAAAATCAGGCCTATCTTTGGCTTTAGCATCATAAATGGTAAATTCATAATCGTTATAGCGGCCGGTTGCTTCGTGGTATTTATTTGAACGGTCTTTAAAATAAATATCACTTTTACTAAACCATGCCCGTGTATAACCCCAGGTCGCATAAAAGTTACCTTTTTTCTTTCCGGTTGAAACTGTTGGTGCATTCACTGATTCTGATTGTGAAAAAGAAAATAAAGTCAGTGTTAATAAAAGAAGAGTAACAGGGAATTTCATTAAGTTGTAATAATTTCGGCACAAAGATAACGAATATTGTTTTCAGTATTAATGATTATTCTCAAGTAAGAACTTAAAAATTGCAAAGAAAGTTCCGGCCATTCAATAAATACATAATTTCCGGATAAAACGTACTCTTCAAATCCCAATTCGTAAAGTTCTTCTGCAGTTTTTACCCTGTACAGATCAAAATGAAATATCTTTAGTTTTGAATCCGTATGATATTCATTTACAATGGAATAAGTAGGACTACTCATAGTATCAGTTACGTTCAGTTCTTTGCAAAGCGTTTTAATAAATGTTGTTTTTCCGGTGCCCATAGGAGCTTCAAACAAAAATATTCGTTCTTTCCCGGCAAATTCAATTAATTGCTGCGCAGCTTTCGCATGATCTTCAATTCTCGAAATATCAATCTTCATGTAGTCATTTATTCTAATAGTCGGTACAAATTTTTAAAATAATCTTCCTTATCTACCTTTTGTCTTTTTTTGGTTTTCAGATCCAGTACAAACCAATTATCCTTACTTACTATAAGTGCTTTATTTTTTTTCAGGTAATAAAAGCCAGAGCCCTCTATTTCATACTGATTATTAGTTTGGGAATCTTCTATAATAAAAGCTTCATTGGGATCAAAGGTCTTTAACACATGCAAAGTTTTGGATGAAAATTCAATATGTTTTCTGTTGGTGTAGATGAGTTTTCCGTTATAATCATACACATCATCATTTGATTTGCTGTTATAAACAGCACTACAGCAGTAAACCGAACTATCTTCTTTGTTGATCGAGATATCATGGTATTTGCATTTCACTATTACCAATCCTGAAGAATCAATCAGTCCTTTCACACGAACAATCTGTTTATCAATCTCCGAACTGTTTTCGGTTTCAAAAAAACCTGCTGTTTTTGAGAGATTTATATTATCATAACCGATTGATAATTGTTTCCCGGTTTTAGAAAATAAATACAATTTATTTTGAAACAGGATTTTAAAATAGTCAGATGAATCGCTGTATACAGCCTGCAATTCCTGCTGATCCGGGAAAGTAAACATACTGTCAGGAAAATGCTCAGCTAATAACTTGATCTTATTATTTTTGGGATCAATATAAAAATAATCAAAAGAAACTTCTTCTTCGCCCGTTAGGAGATTTACTTTTTTATTAAACTCATTTTTATCAGCAACTAAGGCAACCCGATTGGTTTTATCAAAAGCAAACACTGTATCATATTCTGCCTTTATGAGTGTATTTTGTCCTTCTTTAAAACCCCATTTCTTATTTTCGGAGTATGGCAAAAGAGTTTGAGCCACTATGGAAATGGCTTGTATCAATATAAATATGAGTGTAAATTTAAAAATAGAATTAATAATTAGCTCCAGATAACAATTTTGTCATCGTCCTTCAACAAAATAAAGATAAAAATTATTTTAAAACTACTCCTTTAAATCGAATTTTCTGATTTGAATTTTTAGCATTGGAGATGACTTCTACAATTCTATCTTGCCTATCATAAACTGATTTGGTATCAAATTTCACCGTCATTTTAGCACATTGGCCAGGAGCGATCGGATGTTTTGGAAACTCCACAGTTGTGCATGAACATTCGACTTTTACTTCCGTAATGATAACCGGTTGATTTCCTGTGTTTGTAAACTCAAATTCGATGGATACAACTTCACCTTTTTTTACAAAACCGAAATTCTTTTTTAAGTCTTTAAATTTTAATTGGGGCTGCGAAAAAGTATTCTGAAAAATAAAAAACAGTAGCAAACAAAAAACCCCTCTAAAATTAGAAGGGTTTTTAATCACGCCAAAGCGTGATAAATTATTTTGCATCTGGTGTTGCCGCTGTAGCAGGAGCAGCTTCAACTACACCTTTTATTTTAACTACTTTACTAGGCTCTTTTGAGTTTGAAGTAACAGTTACGTTTTTTTCAAACGGACCAGGACGTTTTGTATCGTATTTAACTTTAATACTGGCTGTTTTTCCAGGTAAAATTGGCTCTTGTGGCCAACCTGGTTTCCCATCAATAGTTGTAGCAGTACAACCACATTGTCCTTGCACATTGGAAATGGTTAATGGAGATTTTCCAATATTTTTTACTTTGAATTCACGAACACCATTCGCATCAAATTTTATTGTTCCATAATCTAATACATCAGTTTCAAATTTCATTTCTGCAGCATTTGGATCGATGTTAGGAACAACTGAACCACCTTCCTGTGCGGTTGCTGCAAATCCTAATCCTATGAATAATGCTACTGTTGCGAATACTTTTTTCATTTTTGAGAGAGTTTATTGATTAATTATTTTTTTTCTAATGGAGCACCTTGTGATGGCTGGTTCGTAGGAAAAGCCTCTTCAACCGGTTTAGCAGAAATGTTTCCTTTTATTTGTAAAGTCTGAGTTCCTGTTTTTGAGTTTGACTGTACAGATACTGATTTGCTAATTGGTCCTACTCTGTTTGAATCGTATTTTACTTTAATTTCTCCAGATTTACCTGGTAAAATTGGATCTTTGGGACATTGAGGAACTGTACAACCGCAAGAACCCTGACACATAGTAATGATCAATGGCTCTTTACCTACATTTTTAAATTTGAAAACGCACTCACCGTTATCACCTTGTTTAATTTCACCGTAATCGTGAACCATTTTGTCAAACTTAATTTCGGCTGTACTCACCGGAGCTGTAGGAGCTGTTGTTGCAGCGCCGTGGTTGTGACCATCGTTCGCGTTGTGTTCCTGTGCAAATGATACAAAGCTTAAAGAAGCTACAAATCCAAGGGTATAAATTAATTTTTTCATTTTATAATTTTATTTTGTTTACGGTTCAAAATTAATTCCAATATCGTGCCATAAAGATAGTATCGATATGGTTTGGTATCACTATTTTTGCGAAATTTAACAAAATTTTTAATATCATTCATGGAAATCGCTAAAACCTTCAATTCTGCTCAGGCCGAACAAACATGGTATAAATACTGGTTAGACAACAAGTTCTTTAAATCAACACCTGATCATAGAACACCATATACTATTGTCATTCCACCACCTAATGTAACAGGAGTATTACATATGGGGCACATGCTAAATAATACCATACAAGATGTATTAATACGACGTGCCCGTATGTTAGGATTTAATGCTTGTTGGGTACCGGGAACAGATCATGCCAGCATCGCCACAGAAGCAAAAGTGGTTGCTCTATTAAAAGAACAAGGAATTAATAAAGCTGATTTGAGCCGTGAAGATTTTTTAAAGCACGCCTGGGGTTGGAAAGAAAAATACGGAGGAATTATTTTAGAGCAATTAAAAAAACTTGGCGCTAGCTGTGACTGGGACAGAACACGCTTCACGATGGAAGAAGATTTAAGTGAAGCTGTTATTGATGTATTTATTGACTTATATAATAAAGGACATATATATCGTGGCGTGCGTATGGTTAACTGGGACCCGCAGGGATTAACTGCCGTGAGTGATGAAGAAGTTATTCATAAAGAAGCGCAGAGTAAATTAGTATATGTAAAATATTTAATATCGGGGACAGAGGCTCTCGAAGCCCCGGAATATATTACCATTGCAACTACCCGTCCTGAAACCATTATGGGTGATACAGCGGTGTGTGTCAATCCAACCGATGAACGTTACACTCACTTAAAAGGAAAGAATGTAATTGTTCCCATTGTCAATCGTGTAGTGCCAATTATTTTTGATGAATATGTAGATAAAGAATTTGGAACAGGTACTTTAAAAGTAACTCCGGCACATGATATCAATGACTTTAATTTAGGGCAGAAGCACAAACTGCAAACCATTGATGTTTTAACCCAGGAAGGTAAAATTAGCGAAGCTGCAGGAGCTTATGTTGGTATGGATCGTTTTGCCTGCCGTAAACAAATTATTAAAGACCTGGAAGAACAAGGTTTAGTTTCAAAAATTGAAGAGATTAAAAATAAAGTTGGTTACAGCGAGCGTACCAATGCCGTAATCGAACCCCGTTTAAGCATGCAGTGGTTTTTAAAGATGGAGAACGTAAGTAAACCTGCTTTAGATAATGTATTGAATGGTGAGATCAAATTGATTCCTGAAAAATTCATTAATACCTACAAGCATTGGATGGAAAATGTGCATGATTGGTGCATCAGTCGTCAGTTGTGGTGGGGACAACGGATTCCGGCATGGTATGATGGACAAGGAAATA
Source organism: Bacteroidia bacterium (assembly GCA_031428235.1). GTDB lineage: Bacteria > Bacteroidota > Bacteroidia > B-17B0 > Aurantibacillaceae > UBA4416. The sequence goes on from JANPOX010000168.1 coordinate 6,484, forward strand.
CAGTGATCTGTAAAACGAAAGATGAGGCAATTGAAAAGTTCAAAGTTCAAGGTTCAAAATTTAATGAAGCTGATTTAAAGCAAGATGAAGATGTATTGGATACCTGGTTTTCTTCATGGTTATGGCCCATCACAGTTTTCGATCCAAAAGTCATTCGCAATGGAAAAGCCAATGCGAACGAAGATTTAAAATACTATTACCCTACTAACGATTTGGTTACTGCCCCTGAAATTTTATTTTTCTGGGTGGCACGTATGGCTATTGCAGGTTATGAATGGATGGGAGA
>JANPOX010000169.1:0-5793 GCA_031428235.1 Bacteroidia bacterium
AATACGTGGACAAATGGTGCCTGAATTTGAAAATGTAGCATTTAGTTTAAAGCCTCAGGAAATTTCAGACGTTTTTGAAACTCAATATGGCTTTCATTTTATTCAATTAATCTCCCGCAAAGGAGAAGTGCTTAGCCTGAGGCATTTACTATTAACAAAAGAGTAAAATAGTTTATTTTACTAAAAACGAAAAACCTTCCGCTCATCACGGAAGGTTTTAATTTTTAATTATGTATTGAAGTCTTAAACTCTTGTTACATTTACTGCATTCAAGCCTTTTTTGCCATCCTGTGTATCATAAGTTACTTCATCATTCTCCTGAATTTCATGTATCAATCCTGATGCGTGAACAAAAACTTCTTGTCCGTTATCACCTTTAATAAATCCGAAGCCTTTTGCGTCGTTAAAAAATTTCACTGTTCCTTTATTCATGTTGTTTTGTTGTTTTTGTGCCTGCCAATGCAGCAAGCGGGTTTATTTATTTGTTTTATTATACTCTTAAAAAGATTAATTCAACCAGGTTCATCTCCAAACGGAACAAGCCTTTATCAAACTACCGTGAAAAATGTAAAAATGATCGAATTGCAATGAGGGGTTACAAACCAGAATGTGATACAATCTTCGTAAGAAGTATACAAATATAGTAATTATTATGCTATAAACCTACTTTCATAAGTTTTTTAATGTTGTAGATTTAGAGTTTTTTCGTCATCCATATGTTGCAACTGGTATGTCCTGAATTTCCCAATGGTTGATTTATCGTAATGAATCCCTGTTTTTCGTAAATACTTATCGCTTTCGAAAAATGCGGAAGACTTTCCAGATAAATATGTTTGAATCCAAAATCGACAGCAGACTGGACGGCCTGATCCATTAGACTTTTCCCGATACCTTTTCCACGAGAGTTATATAGCAAATAAAATTTTACTAATTCAACTGTATCTTCAGGAAGACCCTCTGTTGGATAAATTCCACAACATCCTAAAATTTGTTCTTCTGATTCTGCAACCCAAAGAACGGAACGTTCTTTTCTGAACAACTCATTTAACTGAGACGTAGTTGGGTCTGAATAAACCGTACCATTTTTTGGAGCGTCATGTTCTTCAAATACTCCACGAATAATTGTTGCCAATTGTAAATTGTCTTCTTCTCTTACTTCCCTGATGATTACTTTTTTAAACATTAAATTTTTAATTAATTTTCCTGTTTTGAAGGACATTTATGCGTTCCGTAAGTACAAAACACACAACAATCCCCTTCTTTTGGAAATAATACGGTATCACAGTTAGCACATTTGTATTTGATTAAGCAAACATCTGTGGGCAACGTTTCCATTTTTTTATTTCTACACTTTGGGCAAGTAATTTCCGATTGAGTTGATGTCTCAATACTACTCATAACAGTATCTTTTATTGGAGTTGTGTTTGCGCTTTCTTTAGTTTCAGAACTGGCACAACTATAAGCTATAAATAACCCGATGAAAAAGATACTATAAATTATTTTTTGTTTTATCATAAACACAGTTTTTAAACCTTACAACAAAGATATATTTATAACCTATTTATGCAACAGCAGGTGATGGTTTAGTTTATACAAACGACTACTAATATTCATCAACCTTAATACCATAAAATTTATGCTAACTTTAGCTTTATCGATATTTTTATCCTTAGGTCTATTTATTTCAGGTCTCTAAAGAAATATAAATAGTCTGCTATCTCCATGCACTACATTCGGTTCTTAAAAACCAATATAAAATATTATGGAAAAATTACTTTTTACAATCGCTGTTTTTACTTTTGCTTTAATTGCCCAGGCACAGACATATACCTTGGATAAAAACCATACTTGGGTAGGATTTAGCGCAACCCATTTTGGAATCTCTCAGGTTGATGGTCGTTTCAAGGACATTAATGTTACAATGACCTCTAAAAAAGAAGACATGAGTGATGCAGTGGTTGAAATGAAAGCAGAAGTAAATTCTAATGATACTGATAATGATATGAGGGACAAAGATCTTAAAAGTGAAAATTGGTTTGATGCAGAAAAATATCCTACGCTTATTTTTAAAAGCACATCCTTTTAAAAAACTGGAGATAAAACTTATCAGTTGAATGGTAATATAACAATTCGTGGTGTTACCAAAAATATTACGTTTGATGTAGTGTATAATGGAAAAGCAATGAACCCGAACAGTAAAAAAAACTCTGTGGGATTTACTGTTACCGGCAAATTAAACCGGAGAGATTTTTCCGTAGATCTGGGGCTGCCAGTACCGTAGTAGGTAATGATGTTGATGTAAAATCAAATGCTGAATTTGTTGTAGATTAATTATTGATGTAGAATAATCATTTTTAAATAAATAATAAACGATAATGAAAAAAATATTATTAATCATCAGTTGTAGTGTTGCTTTACAAATTAAAGCACAAACCTACACCTTGGATAAGAACCACACAAAAATTGGTTTTACAGCCACTCACTTTTACATCTCCTATGTAGATGGGCACTTTACGGAAGTGGTTGCTACCCTCACCTCAAAAAAAGAAGATCTCAGTGACGCAATTATTATTATGACTGCCGCTGTAAATTCAATTGATACCGACAATAATATAAGAGATAAGGATTTGAAAAGCGCCGATTGGTTTGACGAAACAAGATATCCAACTATTATGTTCAAAAGCACTTCTTTTAAAAAAGCCAGCGCCACAGTTTACAAGTTAAATGGTGAGATCACTATCCACGGAATTACAAAACCAATTTCACTAGATGTGGCATACGGGAAAGCCTTTAATCCCACAACTAAAAAATACATGGTTGGCTTTAGCATTTCTGGTAGTGTAAACCGTCAGGATTTCAAGGTTGGATCCGGTGCTCCGGATAGTGTAGTAGGCGATCATATCTTGATAAGAACGAATGTGGAGTTCAGTGTTGATTGATCATTGCAGTTGCAAATGTTATAATCATATTGACTGTGACATTAAAATAAACTAAACTCTAATTCCTATAAGCGTAATATCATCTACTTGCTCCGTATCTCCCATCCAATCTTTTAAACTATTTTTCAGAAAATCATTTTGTTCATGAAGTGGAAAGCCTGAAATATCAAGCAAAACCTCTTTCAATTTCTTGTACATGAATTTTTTTCCTTTTGGTCCGCCAAACTGATCCGGGAATCCATCTGTTAAGGTATAGATCATATCTCCTTTTTGTAAATTTATTTCATGTTGAGTAAAAGAAACTGTATCACGATCATGCTTACCAACAGGGATTTTATCAGCAGGTAATTCAATGATCTCATTATTTCTGATAATCCATATAGGATTATTAGCTGCAGAATAAACCACTTTACTTTTATCCTTATTAAAACTAATTAAACTACAATCCATCCCATCTTTTCCTCCTTTTAAACTTCCATCTTTTTTCAAACGCTCTATAATCGTTTTCCTCGTATGGTTTAAAATTTCAGCCGGTTCAGTAATTCCAAGTTCAACCGCTCTTTCCAGTGATGATGTATTTAATAAACTCATAATAGAACCAGGCACTCCGTGGCCAGTGCTATCTGCCGTTACAAGAATAAATCTTCCGTTAGGTAATTGATGGCTCCAATAAAAGTCTCCGCTCACTACGTCCTTGGGTTGAAATAAAACGAAATACTCTTTAAGGTTTTCATCCAATTGTTCTTTAGTAGCTAAAAAGCTGCGTTGAATACGTTCAGCATAATTGATACTATCAGTTATTTCCCGGTGTTTTTCTTCTACCAGATGTTTTTGTCTCTCTACTTCCTTTTTTTGTAATGAAATAATTTTATGTGCTTTTTTATTCTTTTGAAGACTCATAAATACTAAAACTGAAAACAATACCACAATTACAAGACCTGTTGTTACAAGATTTCTGGTAAACTTATGCTGTTTGATCTCTGCTGCCTGAAATTTCTTTTGTTCTTTATTTAATTTCAACTCCTGGGCTTTTCTATCGTTCTCTGTTTTCTGATTTTTAATTTCGATTTCTTTGATCCTCCGGTCTTTATTTAAAGTAGCAATCTCATATTCTTTTTTCAAGGCCTCTGCTTCATTAGCATTCAGTGTGTTGTTTTGCTGTAAAAGCAATAACTCCTTAATTTGCTTTTCTTTTTCTAAAACCTGGTTTTGAAGAGTTCGTTCTTTTAACTGATTATCTTTTTTTTCAATTTCCTTTTCTTTTTCAGATACCATTTCTTTCATCGACATAATCTCTGAATCCAGGTTTTTTAACTTTTCTAATAATTCTTTCTGGGCTTTTTCTTCCTGGCTCATGTTTTTATTAAACTCATCTTCAATAAAAGAGCCGTCTTTATAAATAGCAATTCTTATCAGTAGTCCATTATCATCGTAAGTGTATACTTTACCATCAATTAATCTACTATCGTTAAATATCCCTTCTTTAGAAACCTGCCTGTTCTTATTATACAGATATTTATACCCGGAAAGCAAAGTGCTTTTTGTTGTTGCAGATTCGCAAATCTTTGTCAATGAATCATTCTGAGCTTTTAACTGATCATATTCAAATGTTCTATTCTGTATAGATTCTTTTGTTTCGGTTCCTTTTTCAAAAATCTGCCTGCCGACAACTTTACCCATAAAATTATAAATAGTGACTTCGCCTTCTTCCACACCGTTTTTAAAAGTTCCTTCAATAAATAAAGCGCCGTTGGCATAATAATATTTTTGGCTGCCCTCCCTTTTTCCGTTTTCGTTAAAGTTGAACCGATGTTGTGATTTTCCGTTGCAGTCATAAAAAAAATAGTACTCTCCATTCCATTTGCCGTTCTTCCAGGTTCCCATTTCACTTAAGTTACCATTATTATGGTACATCTTTGCTGCGCCATTTGGTTTTCCATCTTTAAACTCTAAACTATTTTTTCGCTTCCCATTCCCATAATACTCAATCCAGAAGCCTGTTTTTCTTCCATCTAAATATCTACCTTCCTCTGCCAGATATTTTGTCCCATCGGCATCTGCATAACGTTTCCAATTACCTTGTTTTAAGCCATTTTCATCTGTTTTATTTAAGATATCCGAATCATTCTGTGCAAGAGCCATTTTAGATATACAAATACAGGCTAAAAAGAAAAGCCATCTGAATGCTCTATTCATGATCTTAATTTTCATAAAAAAGGTAAAAAACTAAGATACTAAAATTTACAGGTGAATTGCTAATTTCCTTTAATTAAAATGCCGCCTATGGCAATGCGATGTTAATATCTCGTTATAATAATGTGTTGCTGCATTTTAATGCGGAGGGGTTGATTAAACCCTTGTTCTTATGCTTCTGAAATACTTATTCTACGATAGGGTTTCGACAATTCAATATGTACTATACCCTTCTTCGCAAACGGAGCTTTAGGTTACCATCAATTGACATCTTCTTAACCATTCTTAGAAATGCATTTACCCGTATAGCATCACAGTTAATATTATAATCTGAGCAGAAAACGTTAATCAGGCCATTTATCCGTTCTCACTGACTTTAAAAAGAGTGCATTAGTTTTTGTCATGGTGTAATAATCGGAAAAGTTTGAAAACAGGGGCGGAATTATTCACATATTTTAGCTTTTTATTTATAGGGAAAAGAATTTTGGGCGTTGGGCTACAACTTAAATACAATGAACGAATAAACCATAATCAGGCTCTTTAAGTATGTACCTTTATACTAGAATTAGTAATAATTTAAAAATTAGAAATCATGAAAAATTTAATTGTGTTGGCTATTGCAGGAGCAGTTCTGAGTATGGCCGCAAAATATTTCAAAATC
>JANPOX010000170.1:0-2003 GCA_031428235.1 Bacteroidia bacterium
AATACCACTTTTTTTGTTGATTTTAATAAAAAAGCAGCTGCAAGGTGGATTTCAGATTACTCCTATACTTTAGGCCGATATCATTATAAGGCAAATAAATTTAATTATGGGTATGAAAATTACCTTGATAATAAATATACAGATAATCGCAGTGTATTTTGGGAGAAATTTTTGGAAGGCTATTATTTTCTATCTTATAACATTGGTATTTCTGAAAAATTCAGAAATGCTATCGCCTTTGACCAAACTACAAGTCTGAAATTTGTACCATTGGTAAGATATGCCTTTAGGTATAGGGATGAATTTGAAAAAGAGCATGGTAGCCCGATAAATGGAAAAGCCACTTTAGGATTTGCAATGCGATATACAATATATAAAAATGTGTATGTTGAAGGAGCTGCCTATTATTATCCGGAAGAAAAGAAAAAACAGCCTTGGGATCCTGACTATTCATATGGTTTTGGTTATTTTGACTGGCGTTCATTTAGATTATCGCTTACCTATGGTAACTGGGCTATTAATCGTTGGCCTGGTACCAAAACATATTTTAAAAGTTATGGTTTTCTAGATGGACAATTCAGGATAGTGGCTAATTGGATTTGGTAAAGCGATAGTACAGTTTTTTAGATCATCACAGTTGTAAGATCACAAAAGCAGATGTAGATATCATGACTATACCAAATGATAACTGAAACCAAAAACATTCACATATGCATAAATTATTTTTATGGCCTTTATTCTTATTTATATTAATACGACCCTGTAAATCTCAACTAAAATTTGTTGTTGATGATTTTGAAGGATTCTCTAATGGAACATCGGATTTAAAAGAGAATGGCGTTTTTTCATTTGGGAATATTAACGCCACCATCGTTTCACATATAAATATGAATCGTGTATCCCCTGATTATCTAGCTGGTAGGTATTTGGCTGTAAATAATAATAATAGTAAAGAATTTGGTGGTTTCGGAAAAGGCATTTGTGTAAATATTGAACTGGACCAAGCAACAGACTATTTTAACTTTTATGTTAATATGTCTGATGCTAGTGGTACAAAAAAAATTAAAATTCAACTGCAGGAAGATGACAATGATTCGAAATTATACGAAAAGGAGTCAGATGATAACTTTGCCTATACAATGGAAGTTGAGTCTTTAGGTAAAGAATGGCAATTAGTCACGATTCCTTTAAATAAATTTAAGGATGAGAATTCCGGTGGAGATGCATCATTTAATTGTACGTATAAAAAAGGAAAATTATTATGTTTTATAATAAGCTTCGAAACTATTAAGAAGGGTTCATTGGGTTCTTTAACAAAAGGGCAAGAAATTAACTTTGATTTCTTTTCTTTTTCAAAAGGCCCTCTTATTGTTAACAATGAATACTCACTTTCTAATGATGATTTTTGTAGCCTGGGACTATGGTCTGTAGAGGGAAATTCAGCGAAGTTTGCAGAAATCGCTTTAGGGTTTCAAAGTATTTTTGAAAATGATTCTAAGAAAAATATTGGAATTATTCATTTTTTTCAACCATTTGCAGTAGATGGTGGTATTTCACAAAATAATTTTCCATCATTAGAACGTATTAATAAAGTTTTGAAGGAAGGTTATATACCAATGATCACTGTTGAAAATCATTTTGTGAATTTATCTTCAAAAAATTTCAGATCAGATATAAAACAACCTAATTTATATAATATTATTCAAGGTCAGTGTGATGACTTTTTTATAAATTGGGCAAAGGAGATAAAGAATGTAGATGGAACAATTTTGTTAAGAATTCTTCATGAGTTTAATGGTGATTGGTACCCCTGGTGTATTGCTAATAATGACCAAAAACCGGAATTATTTGTTCAGGCATTCAGGCATATTCATAATATTTTTGAAAAAGAACATGTTAGCAATGTAAAGTTTATTTGGTGTCCCAATTCAATGTCTGTTCCTCAAGAGAAATGGAATTTCATTATGGATGCCTATCCTGGTGATGAATTTGTAGATTTTGTG
>JANPOX010000171.1:0-1610 GCA_031428235.1 Bacteroidia bacterium
CCTGAAACAATATTAGCATCTAAGTTCAAGTTTGGTATGAATATAAGCCTGACTTGAATCGAAAACCAATTATGTTCTAAACTTTGTAGAAAGCTTATTAATTCCTTGTTTGGACGAGAGTTCGAATCTCTCCGGGTCCACCGAAAGGGACAAACCAATTTTTTTGAGTTTGTCCCTTTTTTTATTTCCCTCGAAACCCTTGTCAACAGTAAGAATCAGGTCAAGAACTTTGCTGGAAGAGGGTGTTCGACAATTTTCTCCGTCAAATTTCAACTTTTCGGGAAAGATCGAACACAGAATTTCATGTTTATCAGCAATATCCATTGATACCAACGCTTTTGGAAGATTATTAAAAAGATTGATCGAATCCAAAAGATTATCTAAGGTTTCTTTCTTGACACCCTTATTTCCGGCTTTAATATTCTTAAGATTATCTATTTCCGTACTGAATTTTGCACGTAATTTTTGATATTCTAAAGTTTCAATCTTACCATCAATATATAGTATTTGTAAATTTTGCAGCCTGGTATCTAATAAATCGAGTTCTTTGGAAGATTTTACATTTTCCAATTTGTTGCTTTTAGTATCTTCATCTAAATATTTTTTTACAACGATGTTAAACAGTTCGGCTGGATTCTTTTTAAATTTAAATAGACTGAGGAGGTAGTCAAATTCGTTGTGGAGTTTGGCTACTGGATATCGTTCTTTACCACAACTGTTACAATGATAATAAAAATGCTTAGCTCCAGATTTACTTGTGCTGGCACTACCAGTCATTAATTCATCGCAGTTATTACAGTTTAAGATCCCCCGTAAGGGTAATTCAACACGTAGTTTTTTGTTTTTAGGTGTTTTTCTTCTATTAGATTTTTTATTTAATCGATCTTGAACTTGATAAAATAACTCTTCTGAGATTAATGCCTCATGCACACCTTGAATTATAGATGCAGGAGAATTTTCATTGGAAGGTATTATTAATTTGCCCATGTATATTGGATTCCGTAAGGATATCGCGATGCCGTTTCTGCTGTAAATAACTCCTTTTACTTTAATTTCTTCCCGGATCCTGTATTGAGACATTCCATTAGCTGCGAGTTGAAACATTAGCTGGATAGCAGGTGCCATATTTGGGTTTGGAACTAGTAAAGGTTTATTTAAAGAATCTCTTGAATTAAGATAACCCCTGGGTGCTGTGGAAACCCAGCGGCCGGATTTCCACGCCATTCTGATACCGTCTTTAATTTTTATAGATCTTCTGTCATTATCCACCTCTGGGAAAGTTAAATAATAAGCGAGTAAGAATTTGCTTTCAGGAATTGAGAAGTCAATAGGCTGGGTTGTAGCCTGCGTTTCAACCCCGTATCCTTTTAAAGTCCGAATCATAACATAAGCATCGGTAGTATTACGTGAAAATCGATCCCAGGAAATAAACAAGAAGTAATCAACAAATCCTTTGTTGGATTTTACCAATTTCAAGAATTTAGAAAACGCAGGCCTCTCAAACGTTTTTGCAGACGCATCTTCATAGAAGTCGTAAACGATTTCGTAATCACGCTGTTCGCAATACTTTTTTAATTGCTCCATTTGTGAATCCAAACTATAACCTGTCG
>JANPOX010000172.1:0-3777 GCA_031428235.1 Bacteroidia bacterium
CGGTTGCTCTATAAGTTTTGTTACCCGCCTTAAAGAACATCCTGGTAATAAAAAAGAAAAAACAAATATTAAAAATAAATATTTCATAGGGACACTGTTCATCGGTTGAAAATACAGTATTTAATTTAAATGAAAGTTACAACTGTACTTAATTTCTTATTGTATGTATTTCCTAAGATTGAAACATTACTAAGGTAGTTTTAAGGATCTATATGAAAATCTATAGGTCTTATGAGTTAATAAAAAAAAGAATAAATCTGTTTAAAACAATTGTAAATAATTCATCTTAAAACTCTTAAATTGGCATTTTAAACTACTATAATATTTGAAATGAAACATATTCCATTATTAATAATTTTTTTAATTAGCTTTCAATCTTTCGCTCAAAAATCACCATGCGAAACAGATTCTGTTTATAGACAATTTGATTTTTGGATCGGTAACTGGGAAGTATATGACCTTGCAAATAACAAAGCAGGTGATAGCAAAATTAACTCAGTTTTAAATAGTTGTATTATACTAGAAGAATGGGAAAGCAGTAATAAAAAAAATGGATTGGCTTATGCGGGTAAAAGTTTTAATACCTACAATTCTGCTACCAAGCAGTGGCAGCAAACTTGGGTTGATAATAACGGTGGTTCAAATGAATACCTATCCGGTAAATTTGAAAAGAATAAAATTGAATTTTTAACTACTCCGTTTCTTTTATCAAAAGATACAATGGCTACCAAGCGTTTAACTTTTTATAAATTAAGTGATCAGAAAGTAAGACAGTTGGGAGAAATTTCAAAAGACAATGGCAAAACCTGGAACACGGAATATGACCTGGATTATCGCAGAAAAAAAGGTGGTGGTTCGTCTGCTGAAGCTGATATTAAATCTCAGTATTTTTTAATGGATGATTATTTCAAAAAAAACAGGATGGAGAAGATTGCAGATGTCTATATGGATGATGCAAAAATAATAGGTGGGGGCGAAGAAATTAAGGGAAAAGAAACAATCATTGCCTATTGGAAACAGCTCGACGGCAAGGGAATCACCTGGGAACACCAGGTACAATCAATTGAAGTATGTAATGATATGGCTGTTCAGACAGGTATCTCTAAATTAATCTACCTACAGGCAAAGAGTAAAGAAATAAATTCAGATGTGAGATACACGATCATCTGGAAAAAAGATAAAGAGGGAACCTGGAAAATTTCCCGCTATCACCATACAAAGCTATAGTATGATGGAAGTGAATTTTGACCCGTTTCCTGTTTTAGAAACAGAGCGGTTGATCCTTAGAAGAATAATAGTGGAGGACGCAACTGATTATTTTGAAATGAGAAGTAATGTGGATGCGATGAAATATATCTGCCAGCCAATTCAAAAATCTGTTGAAGAAACAACCGAAAAGATTGTAAGGATCAATGAAATGGTCAATATGAATGATGGTATTGGTTGGGCTGTTTGCCTTAAAACAGATAACATAATGATTGGTACTGTATCATTTCATAAATTATTTAAAGAACATTACAGAGCAGAGTTAGGTTATATGCTTAATCCGAAACTTTGGAGACAAGGCATAACTGCAGAGGCAGTAAAGTGTATTATTGATTTTGGATTTAATCAACTGCACTTACATTCTATTGAAGCTCATATTGACCCAGAGAATAAGGGATCTGAAAAACTATTGCAAAGATGTAACTTTTTAAGGGAGGCTTACTTTAAAGAAAATTACTATTTTAATGGAAAATTTTTAGATACTGCTGTGTACTCATTAATTAGCCCTTTGTAAATGAATCAATTTAAGCCGGATGTTTCAAATGCCGTTAAAGAAAACAAACTGCATCCAAGAAATAAACATCATGATCGTTATGATTTTAAACGGTTGATTGCTGATTGTCCCGATCTAAAACCTTTTGTTTCAATTAATAAATTTAATATAGAAACTATTGACTTTACTAATCCAAAGGCGGTAAAAATATTAAACCAGGCTTTATTAAAACATTTTTATGGGATTGAGCATTGGGATATTCCTGAAAAATATTTATGTCCGCCTATTCCGGGGAGAGCAGATTATATTCATAACCTGGCAGATATTCTGGCTTCTAGTAATGGAGGTACTATTCCAAAAGGAAAATCAGTTCATGTGTTAGATATTGGAGTAGGGGCTAATTGTATTTATCCACTGATTGGTTACAAAGAATATGGATGGCATTTTATTGGTACTGATATTGATCCTGTAGCGTTAAAAGTTGCGCGGCAAATTATCAGTTCAAATGCTTTAACAGATGCAGTAGATTTCAGGCATCAGACTGATCCTTCTTTCATTTTTAAAAATATACTAAAAACTAATGAAATAGTTGATATCACCATGTGTAATCCGCCGTTTCATTCCTCTGCCGCTGATGCAGAATCAGGTACAGAACGTAAGTGGAAAAATCTTAAACATAAACAATCTTCAAAACCAATATTAAATTTTGGTGGACAAAACACAGAACTTTGGTGCAAGGGTGGGGAAGTGGCTTTTATAAGGAAAATGATTGAAGAAAGTGCAATGATTTCAAATTCCAGTTTATGGTTCACTACTTTGGTTTCTAAAAGTGATAATTTGCCTAACATATATTCTGCTTTAAAAAAAGCAGCAGCCGTTTCAATAAAAACAATTAGTATGTCCCAGGGTAACAAAACCAGTCGAATAGTTGCCTGGAGTTTTAAAAATGAAACACAACATATTCAATGGAGTTTAAACCGATGGAAATAATAGCATGTTAAATAATAAACAAACATTAAAATTGGAAGACGAATTTGAACTTGGTGTTCAAACTTTGTATGAACAGTTTTTTGATTTTCAAAAGTATGGAATGCATCATCCGGTAATGAAAGATGTAACCATAGTAGAAGATAAAAGCCCTGAATATATTGAATACGAAGTGAACGAGGTAGTTCTTTTATTTGGCTTTATAAAAATCAGGCCAAATTATAAAGCCAGAGTTATAGAAATTGAAAAACACAAGCAACTAAGGTATACGTCGCAGGTTAAACCATATGTTTATCTTAATATAGATTTTCATTTCGCAGAAGAAAACGGTAAAACAAAAATGGTTGAACATATTGAAGTAACCACCAACAAACTTGTAGCTATAGTGTTTTTGGATATCTTAAAGAAGGCTCATTTAAAAGTGTACCAAAATATCAAATACCATTTTAAAACTTGTAATTAACATTATACAATTAACTAAATAACTCAAATTTGGGTTCTTCTTTATATTTTATTTAGTAAAATTGTAATGAACCATTAACCTATACGCATTGAACTCTTTTAAATACATAGCTGCTCTGCTTTTGCTTTTTATTTTAACGGTCAATTGCAACCAAACAGAAGAACCCGATAAATCTGACAAATATAATATTCCGGAAAGGCCACTGACATTATCAAAAATAGATTCAATTAAATATAAGAATGAAATCTATCGATTAGATACATTATTTACCAAATTATACAAATCTGATGCATTCAATGGGAATGTTTTAATTGCTAAAGGAAATGAAATCATTTACCAAAAATCCTTTGGATACGGAATTAAAGAATCAAATAAACCTTTAAACGATTCGTCCTTATTTCAGTTAGCATCCGTTTCAAAAGTAATTACAGGTGTAGCAACACTAATTTTATTTGAACAAGGAAAGCTAAACCTAGATTCAAAAGTTTCAGATATCCTGCCAGAATTTCCTTATAAAGCCATTACCGTAAAACAACTTTTATCCCATCGTTCGGGTTTACCCAACTAC
>JANPOX010000173.1:0-2436 GCA_031428235.1 Bacteroidia bacterium
CACCCAGCATAATACTTCCAGTATCTGGATCCTGCAAAGTAGCAATGGTTCTCATTAAAGTGGATTTACCGGCACCATTTGGGCCAAGCAATCCGAACATACCCGGTGCTATTGTTAGGTTAACATCTGTAAGGGCTTTTAGGCCGTTTGCATACGTTTTAGAAACATTGGAAATAGTTAATTGCATAAAAAATAGTTTTACTCAAATGTAAAACCATTTTTAACTAATAAAAGCTGTTTGGCAAACTTTTATCACCACTTACACGAAAAATGAAGAGAACTGTTTAATCCCTAATCAATTCTATGAAGGTTTAAATGCTTTGGCGGATTAATGATCATCGGGAATTTTTCAATTTTTACTGAGCTACTATCCAGTCCGAAAGCCTTTGCCTCACTTAAACTGTATTTTTTTAAAAGGAAGTAAAAGTTTAAAACCAATTTCTCAAACAAAGGTAATTCATTCTCGTACGAAAGAAATTTCTCTAACACTACGAATTTAAAATCACCTATGATATTATTTTTGTTAAGAGATTCGTAACGACTGGTGATATCTACTTCTTTTGCTTTAACAAGATCCTCTACTACTCTTCTGAACATTAAATTTACTCTTGGAGCAACCTTAAAACCTAGTTTAAAATCTACACGAATGATGTCTTCATCTGCAATGTGCGTTACCTTGTAATCCATGCGGTAAGGTTCATCCATAACGTCTACATGCACAAACCAGTAGATGTCGGCTTTTTTAGGACGCTTTTGTAAAATAGAGTAAATTACTTTTGATTCAATGGTTAAAGGATCATTCGCGCTGGTCATATATACCAGGTGAGTCGCATATTTTTGAATAGATGCATCGGCACTCAGGTCACACAACATTTGAGTGTAATTGCTTAACGGCACAAGATCCGCATAGCGCTGACGAATGAGCTTTGCAATATACCAGCAGGCCATTACCCCGGCTAATAACATGGCAATGATTAAAGTGATATAACCGCCTTTAGGGAATTTTTCCAGTAAGGCAATCAGGAAAGAACATTCCACGATAATGTATACTACGATAAATGTATTGATGAATAATTTAGGGTATTTTTTAATACGCATGAAAAATGCCAATAGCCTGGATGACATAATCATTCCTAAAATAATAGTTAAACCGTAAGCGGCCTCCATGTTTTTTGCTTCTTTAAAAAAGAGAACAACTGCAACACACCCAGCATATAATAACCAGTTGATAGATGGAATATACATTTGTCCTTTGGCATCCGAAGGATATTTAATACCAACCTTTGGCCAGAAATTTAAACGCATCGCTTCATTGATCAAAGTAAAGGACCCACTGATTAATGCTTGTGAAGCAACAACCGTTGCAACGGTGGCAATCCCAATACCAACGGGTAAAAACCATTCCGGCATAATCGCATAAAAAGGATTTTTTCCATCCAGTGTTTTTCCATCCATGGAAATTAGCCAGGCTGTTTGTCCCATGTAATTTAACACTAACATAGACTTTACAAAGATCCAGGAAATACGGATGTTGTTTCTTCCGCAATGGCCCATATCTGAATACAAAGCTTCTGCTCCTGTGGTACACAAAAAGACTGATCCCAATAACCAAAAAGCTCCTGGGTGACTGATCAACAAATCAATTCCGTAATATGGGTTCAACGCTTTCAGTACAGTAAAATTGTGGCATAATCCCAGAAAGCCCATAACACCTAGCATAACGAACCACACCATCATCACAGGCCCGAAAAATCTTCCGATAAATTTTGTTCCGAATTGCTGAATAAAAAATAAAAACGTAATAATTGCAATGACAATGGGAATAGTATGAAGGTCTGCAAAGCGGGGAATTAACCTTAATCCTTCAACAGCAGAAGCAACAGATATTGGCGGGGTAATAATTCCTTCTCCTAAAATACAACAGCCGCCAATGATTGCTGGAAAAACCAGCCATTTTACTTTTGCTTTTTTAACCAACGTATATAATGAGAAGATTCCTCCTTCACCTTTATTGTCTGCTCTTAATGTAAAGATCACATATTTAATAGTAGTTTGTAATGTAATGGTCCAGAAAACCAAAGACATTGCCCCAATAACCACAACAGCATCAATTACTTTTGTTCCAACAATGGCACTCATCACATAAAGTGGAGAAGTACCAATATCGCCATAAATAATTCCGAGAGTAACTAATAAGCCGGCCGCAGTAATTTTGTGGATGTGGCCATGATGTTGAGTGCTCATTTAAATAAGAATTTAGAATCGTAAAATTACTACTAATACAAATGCTAAAGCGATATTTAGACGAATAAATTTAAAATAAAGCTTGCAAAAAACTTGTCTTTATCATTCAAAAACTGTTTACTTGCAAAAAGGCAATATAAACCCAAACTTTAAATATTTTCATTATCTTTATTTACTGTTTATAATCCAGTC
>JANPOX010000174.1:0-3684 GCA_031428235.1 Bacteroidia bacterium
TCAAAAACAGTACCTCCCAAATAGGATGACAATCTATCGAAATCAGTTGTTTTAATATAATAGTTTCCTAAAGCCGTGTATAGTTTAGTTTGATCGGTGGTGCTTTCTTTTGAATAGTATGTCTTTATATCATCAACCAAAACCATAGTCAATAAATCATCAAGCTTCCTTTTACTTTTATACCATTTCAATTCATGCATATCGTAATTTATTTTAAAGTTTGACATTTATATAAACTCTCCCTAATCTGCTTCTCTTCTTTTAATGTCGCAATCTCTTTAGTGAGAGCAAGTTCATAATACTGAACCGCCTTTTGACTATTTTTTCTGGAAGCATAATAATTACCCAGAATCTGGTACATGTAATAACTCTCAGGATTGGATCGGACAAAGGCATTTTCAAATTGCGGAGATAATTGAATTTTAGTTGAAGCCTGGGTTATAAACTGAATGTAATTTTTGAGATTCTTAAAATTTAAAAAATCCTGATAGCCTTTTGTTTTTAAGAATGGGTCTTCCGGAATTGTATATTTTGAAACATTGATAGCTTCATTTGCATTTAATGTATTACCCTTCGCAAAAACAGAGTCTAAGTTATAGCAAACAAATTCTCCACACTGAAAAGGGTTGGCACTTACCCACATCAATTTATCCTGTGGCTTAAAAATAACTGCGTGATGCGCCAGTAATTGATTTAAACTTTTTTCATTGGTCATACCAATATTTTTATCGTTCAATCCTTTCTGATCCCTTAAAATTGTTGCGGCGCCCAAATAGCCCAACGTATCTTTACTTTCCAATAATTGCTTTAAGCGAATGCTCCTGTATAAGGAAGAACTTTCAATTTGGTTATTTAAGTTACTCAGATCATTTACATATTCTTTTCCCTGGTAATGATTCGGACAAATGATACGGTTGGTATTTTGAACTTCATATACATCCATTTTTTCAGGAGATTTTTCAATACTAATGGTTTTATTATCGAAGGCGCTTCCCACTAAAATACTTTCCGAAACAAATACTTTTCTTTTTTTTGCTATTGCGATAGCCTCATCAATATTTTTGGCATACTGCAGTATTTCCCTGGCAAGCAATGCAATAGGTGTTGCTACGTCTGTGGGGATTGAACTCTTAGCTGCATTTATGGTGACAGTAATTCCTTTAACGTTCATACCGCTACAGGCACCAATAAATCCACTCCAGGTTACGGTTGCAAATTTATAACCTGTTGTTGGATTCGTAAACTGAATAATTTTATTTTTCGCGAAATCATCACCACTATAAAAATCAAAATTCCGTCCGACCAATAATTTTCCATCTGCGCTATTTTTATCCCACACTGAAAAAGAAGTACATCCAACCGTCATGTTCTTATCCTGTAGAGCATGTCCAATATCATGTGCGCCATGGTAATTTAAAATTCGGTGGTATTTAGGTGCAATGAAATCATATTTATCAGTGGCAAATTTTGAAATACCAAGGATCTCTTCTTTATATTCTTCAGTGATATGGTAAGGGAGATGGCGGTTAAAATAACCTACAAAAAATTTCAAATAATTTAAATAAGTCAGGTCTGGAACCAATAGTCGGATTTGGTTGATGAAAGCATCTTCCTGAAACTCATGTAATTCTTTGGTAAGCATTCCATTGGCAACTCCTCGCTCATAAGCATTTCCTTCAACATATAATTCCCATAAACCGCTTTCGTTATGCTTTAGCCAATTTTGATTTACTTTATAAAACTCATTACTGATTATTTCACGCTTCCAGTTTAAAGTAGTATCATTTTTTATTTTAGGTACCTCAATACGAATTGCGAAAGCAAAATAAATTCCAAGTCCTGCAATAAGGATGGCAAATCCTAATAGTGTTCTTAAGGTTATTTTCCGGAGTTTACGAAGCATTTCAGAAGGTCAAAGATAGGATTAAACAGGTTTACTTTAAGATATTAACGGCAATAATTCATAAAATAGTGCGAGAATTCCTTCGTCTACCACTGTTAAATCTTAATTCCAATCAAAGTAACATCATCAATTTGTTCTCCAGCTCCGACCCAAATTTTAAACGTATCATCCAATCTTGCAAGTTGTTCCTGCATTGGTAAATTAGCATTTGACAGTAATAGTTCCTTCAAGTTTTTACTCATAAATTTTTTCCCTTTTTCTCCGCCAAATTGATCAGGAAAGCCATCAGTTAAAGTATAAATGATATCGCCATTTTTTAGGTCAATGATTTGAGTATTGAATGTTTCGTGATCTCTATCATGCTTGCCAACCGGCATTTTATCGGGCTTAATTTCAATTAAGGTAGCTTGGGGTTGTTCAGCTATCTGTTCGTGACGAATTATCCAAACCGGGTTATTAGCGACTGCTATATGTAATTGATTCTTTACTTTATCAAAAACCAGTAAACTACAATCCATTCCATCTTTACCCCCTTCTGCACTCCCATCTTTTTTTAATCGTTTAATAATTGTTTGTCGTGTATGGTTTAATATCTCTGCCGGATCTGTATAATGTTCAATTGCTTTTTCCAGACTCGTAATATTTAATAAACTCATAATTGCCCCTGGTACTCCATGCCCTGTACTATCAGCCGTTGCTAGAGCAAAGTTGCCATTACTTAAAATATCAGCCCAATAGAAATCACCGCTCACAACATCTTTAGGTTTAAACAAAATAAAATAATTTTCTAAATGTTGATTCAATAAATCATCCGTTGCTAAAAAACTACGCTGTATTCGTTCAGCATAATTGATGCTATCGGTAATTTCTTTATGCTTCTCTTCAATTAAGTGTTTTTGTTCTTCCACAATTATCTTTTCATTGACAACTTCTTGTGTACGTTCTTCTACAATTTTTTCTAATACTTCTTTTTCTTCAATAAGTTTTCTTTCCCGCCATTTTATATACCCAAAAACTAATAAGATAATTAATAAAACAGACGAAATGTAGAACAACTTTGTTTTATACCATGGAGGTGTAATTTCAAAACTAAAAGTTTGGGGTTGAGACCAGATTTCTGAAGCATTTAAAGCTTTTACTTTAAAAATATAAGTGCCTGGATCTAAACCCGAATAAGTGACCTCAGAAATTGATTTTAATGGCGACCAATCCTTATCTTTTCCTTCAAGTATATAGCTATACATTAATTTTTCAGGATTATCAAATGCCGCCGTGTTAAACTTAAATGTAAAATGATTTTCGGTATAATCAAAAACTCCTTTGTTAGGAGAATTACTCCAGGGTAAAACAGAATCACCCCTATTTTTCCAATTTATTGATTTAAAAAATAATTGAACATCCGTCAATTTTAACGATGGTGCTTTAGTATTCTTTAATTCAATATTAGGGTTGTATTTCGTCAATCCGTTTATAGTACCAAGCCAAATATTTTTTTCATCATCCATATATAAGGCATTTTCATTACACTCTTGCCCAATAAAACCATCATTTGCATTATAATATATATTAGATTTTATTTGAAAATTTTTATAAAAAGTGATCTTATCAAAACCTTTAAATGTACCAACAATTAAAGTATGATCATTTTCAAATAGCAATGATTTAATGATTCCAGAACTAAGTTTTGTTTCATCTAAAACTAAACTAATTGCCAATGTATCTGCCTTCTTAATATCAAATTTGTAAATACCGCCTCCGTTAGTTCCAATCCACACATTTCC
>JANPOX010000175.1:0-3175 GCA_031428235.1 Bacteroidia bacterium
AATTCACCACTGAGGCACTGAGAGGTTTTGTGCAAGAATTAAGTAATGTCGGATATAAAAGCAGGGAAATCTGTTTGTTTGACTACTTTTAGGAAAATTTAAACACAAAAAAATATGTCTAAAACAAAACTTACAATTAACAATAACGGATCTGTTCGTATTGAAGGGGAATTTGAAATAGTTGATAAATCAGGAAATGCCTATGATTTGGGAGGAAGAGAAATTGTTTCTATTTGCCGTTGCGGTTTATCACAAAATAAACCTTTTTGTGACGGCGCACATAATGGTCATTTTGAGCATGATGCAGTTGCATTTGCTTTGCCGCCTAAGAAGTAATGTCATAAAAAAACCTGCCAATCCTAGCAGGTTTTTTTATTTAGTTTAGACTTAAAGAACTAAAAGCAACTTCCAATAACTAAACCAACTTTAAAACCTATAAAAACATTATCAGATACTTTTGCTTTTACTCCTGGCATCAATCCGGCTTCCAAACTGGTAATCATTCCAAATTTTTTCAAAGAAAATGTTTCGGCTCCAACGCAAAATCCAAACTTAGACATATCAACATTTCCGTTTAAAGTATATCTTTTTACCAATGGATTACTTGACCCATAATTTTCTGTAAAATATACGTCTTCTAATTCTGAT
Organism: Bacteroidia bacterium; assembly: GCA_031428235.1. Classification (GTDB taxonomy): domain Bacteria; phylum Bacteroidota; class Bacteroidia; order B-17B0; family Aurantibacillaceae; genus UBA4416. Next base: position 649 of record JANPOX010000175.1, read on the forward strand.
TTAACAGCAATGATAACATTTGCATAAAATCTTTTCATAAAATGAGAGCCTTTTGCACCATAAGTAGTAAAATTTGCATCAACATCTACTGTTTTACCAAAGGTTCCACCAATAGTTAACCACGAATATTTCATGATAGTAGTCATTCCTCCATCGGCAGCAAAGGATCCTCTACTTTCATCATAGTGATTACTTACATTTACTCCCCGAGGAACTACTAGGTAACTAAACCCATTTTTAAAACCAATTTGCGCTCCAATTATTCTGTTGTAATGTGCATCAACCATGGTGTAAGTAGTAACTCTACTTCCGTTATGCAGGTTAATTCTAACTTTTCCGTCTATATCTTTTTGATGAAAATACCCGACCATTATATCTGCATTTCTAGATCTTTGGCGAGCATAAATAGAATTTCCCCTTATGTTTTCGGTAGAACTGGCTTCTGCTAAACCATCTGCATAATGAAAATCATAATTAGTTGATACATATAGGCCATTAAAATACATTCGTGCACCTAACCCGGTAGAAAAGCTCATTCTTGATGTTGAAATTAATGCCTCTAAAAGCGAAATTTTTCCATAAATTGCCTTGATGTCGGTATTTTCTTTAGTAATTGTATAGCTTGATTGTTGTGCAACCGAAACCAGCGAAGAAAAAAGGATAATATTTAACAGTAGTTTTTTCATTTTGAAAGAAATATTAAATGGAATAATAATTTTAAAATTATGGACAAGTAAAATTCCCTGTAACGGCATGATTACTTGCGGTGTTAAAAGAATATGCAGAACCTCCACAGATGGTTACCATATATTTACCATTATTTTGCGAAAAGAAAACTGAACCAGAATTTAACGCTAAGGTACCTAAACCGCTCGTCGTACAACGAACAGACACCTCATGATATCCTGGAATGCTACTGTTTACGGCAGTATATGTTGCTGTCATGTCAGGTGCAGATCCATCAATTTCAATGGTTACACTTCCATTAGAATAATTTCCTTCCATTATAAAATCGTTGTTTGGTGCCCCACAAGTATAACCTGAAAGTGAATAGGTTGAAGCTCCTATTTTAAGGATGTTTGATCCGGGCGAGCAAGATGGTGTAGCAAAATTACATGGACCGCATTCTCCACCGCAATCTATGCTTATTTCATCTCCATCCATAACCCCATTATAACAATGGTCGGCATATTCAGCCAAAGTTCCATCTGGTTCAACAAGGTTCTGCTTTCTGATACAGGCAAAAGCTATGACTGTTATTACAACTAATAGTGCAATTTTTTTCATAATTGATTGATTTATTTGGCCAAAGTAATAATAAAAATGGTGTAAACCATTCTATTTGAAATTATTTCACCAATTTCATTTCATTCAACAGATAACCAGCTCCTGCAAATTTATCGATCACAAATAAAGTATATCGAACATCCAAAGTAATGTTGCGGCATTGATTAGGGTTGTACATGATATCACTCATGGTGCCTTCCCAGTTCCTATCGAAGTTTGTTCCAATTAGCTCTCCTTTGCCATTAAATACAGGGCTGCCGCTGTTTCCGCCGGTTGTGTGATTACTAGCGGTAAAAGCAACAGGTAATTTCCCGTTTTTATCAGCATACTGTCCGTAATCTTTTTTAGCATACAAATCTCTCAATTTTTCAGGCACATCAAATTCTTCATCATTAGGAATGTATTTCTCCATGATGCCATCAAGGGTGGTAAAATAATTATACTCAACACCATCTTTTGGTTTGTAGTTGTTAACCTTCCCGTAAGCTATACGAAGCGTAGAGTTGGCATCCGGATAGAATTTTTTATCTTTGAATAATTCTTTTTGTCCCTGGATATATAATTTCTGTAATTCGTTTATTTCTCTTTCATCGTACTGAAATTGTGGAAAAACAGAAGTACTGTAATATTTTACGATGGCATTGGTAATATAATAAACAGGATCTCTTTCATAAAGATTAGTATATTTTTCAAAATCATTTAACATCGCATCAGCTTTATCTTTATCCACAAAATTAGTATTAGCGTATAAGAAATCGGTCATTTTTTTTGCATCATTATTATTTGCCATGATAAAAGAATCCAATACAAATGGCCGGTTGGCTGAAGGCACTCCTTTTATGTATTCTGTAAGCATCGCTTCGCAGATTTTGATATCTGTTGGTTTATTGAAATTTTTAAAGAAACCATGTTTTTTATATTCCGTTAAAGTTGCTTCGTAGGTATTGTTGGCGCCTTTTTGTTTTTTCTTTAATTCATTATTTAATGTAATGTAATATCGGGCATAGCTAAATGCATCAATTGCTAATAAACATTCCCCATAATAATCCACTTGTTTATTCAGTATCTTATATTCGGCATACACTCTTTGTAATTGAGGAAACAGGTTGCCGTATTTTTCTTTTTTAACAGGATCCCCGCTCATTGCTTCATTGAATTGCTGTTCAAACAATTGTTTTTTAGTTACCGCGTCATATTTTTTTAAACCATTCATTTCACCCAACCATTTTTTGTAATAGTT
>JANPOX010000176.1:0-3380 GCA_031428235.1 Bacteroidia bacterium
CATTAAACAATACACCGAAAAGGATGGCCTAGCAAGCAATATGACTAAATGCATTATTAAAGATAAAGCTAATAATATTTGGGTGGGTACAAATAGAGGAATCTGTAGATTTTTTAAATCTACAGATGGAAACTATCATATTAGTACGCTCAATATGAATGTTGGATTAATTTCCAATGAAGTCAATCAAATTATTGAGTATCAGCAAAAATTATATTTTGCTACAAATAAGGGTTTGGGTATTTTAAATGTATTGGATTTTTATAATCCGGATATTTCGATTCCTGTTTATATAGAGGAATTTTTTGTCAATAATATTAAAATGCATGGTTCACAAAACCATGAACTCTCCTATGATCAAAATTTTATTCGGATTAGTTACAAGGGTGTAAATGTAAAAAGTGAAGGGAATGTCAATTATAAATATAAATTGGAAGGGCTCGATACCAACTGGACATATTCAAAAAATACATATGTACAGTATACAACCTTGCCAGCGGGTAAATATAAATTTGTTGTGTATGCGCTAAACCTGCATAGAAAAACTTCTGTAAATCCTTCTTTTATTGAATTCGAGATCAAAAAGCCATATTGGAAGACTTGGTGGTTTATAATAGCCTCCATCGGTTTGTTTTTTTTAGTAGTTTCTTTGATGTATAGAAATAGAGTTAGCAGGATAAAACAAGAAGAACAAGAGAAAACGAGAATCCATAAAAAAATAACTGAAGCAGAGTTAAAGGCATTAAGAGCACAAATGAATCCGCATTTTATGTTTAATGCTATTAATTCCATTCAGAATTTCATTTTAAAAAACAATTCTAAATCGGCGCAAATTTATCTCACGAAATTTGCCAGGCTAATCCGTTTTGTTCTTGAAAATTCCAAACACCAATTAATATTATTGACAAAAGAAGTGGCTGCTTTAGAATTATATATTGAATTGGAAGCACTTCGGGCATCCTTCTCGTTTGATTATGAAATAATTATGGATGATAGTTTGAATGCTAAAAATTTATTCATTCCGCCTTTAATTATTCAGCCATTTATTGAAAATGCTATTATCCATGGCTTAATTCCTTTGCAAGAGAGAAAAGGTAAACTTAGTGTCAGATTTTCTAGAAAAGGTTCTGTCTTAAAATGTGAGGTGGAGGATAATGGTATTGGAATAAATATGGCGAAAGCAATAAAGCAAAAAAAACTATTGTATCATAAATCGATGGGCATGGATGTTACAAAAGATCGTATTGCATTATTAAATCAACAGAATAACCTTCTGACAAATATCATTGTGCTTGATAAATTATCAGACGGAATACCAATGGGTACCATAGTGGAAATTAATATTAATTTAAAAAATTCACCTTATGATTAATGCAGTTATTGTTGATGATGAAATAGACGGTGCGGAAGTTTTGCAGTTTTTAATAGAACAAAATTGTTTAAATATTAATGTATTAGGTTTGGCGCATTCAGTTGATAGTGCAATTGATTCCATTAAGAAATTTAAACCCGACCTGGTTTTTATGGATATTGAATTACCCACAGGGACAGGGTTTGACGTGATAAAAAAAACACAAGAACTTAATTATGAAACTATCTTTATTACGGCCTATGAACATTATGCGATTAAAGCATTTAAAACAAATGCAATTGATTATTTATTAAAGCCGGTTATTATAGATGAATTAATTGATGCTATTAAAAAGGCTGAGAAGAGGATGTTCGCATTAGGAAAATTAAACCATTCCAGCCAAATCGATTCGATTGTTTTAGAGAATATTATAAAGGGTCGAAAGATTACAATTCCTTCTCACGAAGGGATTTTTTGGGTGGATATTGAGGAGATTATCCGTTTTGAAGCGGAATCTAATTACACCCACGTACATATTAAAAATAAACGGAAGGTAACGGTTGCAAAAACCCTGAAAAGTTTTGAAGACCAGTTATTGAATACAATTTTTTGCCGTGTACATAGTGCACACCTTATTAATTTAAATGAGGTTGAACGATATATTAAGGGTGATGGAGGAAATGTGATTTTAAAAGATACTTCAAATATTCCTATTTCAAGGGCGCATAAAACTGAATTACTGTCAAAATTAAATATGTACCTTTAATAAAAGGTTTTTTTGACGCATATTTTACTCATATCCGACACTCATAGCTATTTAGATAAGGCCTTACTAAAACATATTGAGGCAGCTGACGAAGTATGGCATGCCGGTGATATTGGTAGTCTTGGAGTAACGGATGAAATTAAAAAACTAAAACCCTTACGCGCAGTATTTGGTAATATTGATGACGCTGATACGCGGAAAGAATTTCCTAAGAATTTAATTTTTAGTTGCGAAGAGGTCAAAGTGTTTATGACTCATATCTGTGGGCAGCCAACCTATTATTTAAAAGAAGTAAAAGATATTTTACTTGCCGAGAAGCCTAAGCTGTTTGTTTGTGGACATTCCCATATCTTAAAAGTGATGTATCAGCAACAGTATGATGTATTACACATGAATCCCGGAGCTTGCGGCATTCATGGATTTCACCAGGTTAAAACTGTTTTCCGTTTTGTGATTGATAAATCTGAGATCAAAGATTTGGCTATTATTGAATTAGGTAATAGAGTTTAATTAGGGAGCTCTTATGCTTTTAGATAACTTTATTCTTTAACCTCGTCACCTATCTTGAACTATATAATTCGTTGAACTGTTTACAAAAGTTTGATGTGAAGATGCAATCAAATTCCTTAGAAAAAAAATGGCGTGTTAAGATTTATCTTAACACGCCAATTCCCAACCAAACACTCTTATGAATTAAAAAGAAGTTTTTAGTTCAACCCTTCTATTTTTTGCTTTACCTGCAGCTTTTGCATTATCAGCTACTGGTTTAGTTTCACCATATCCAATAGCAGTTAAACGTGATTCTGAGATACCTTTAGCAATTAAGTATGCTTTTACTGATTCTGTTCTTTGTTGAGAAAGCGTTACGTTGTAATCATGCTCACCAACATTATCAGTATGCCCTTCAATAGTTAAGTTAATAGCTTCATTACGTTTAAGGATATCACTAAGATCATCTAAAGATGCATTAGAGATCAACTTCAGTTTTGCACTACCGGTTTCAAAATAAATTTTACCTGCAATAACGGTGATACGTTGAATATCAACTTTAGCAATTTCAGGACAACCTTTGTTTTCAAAAGTTCCTTTAACAGTAGGGCAACGATCTTCTTTATCAGAAATACCATCTCCATCAGTATCAGGACAGCCTTTGAAAGCCATTGTACCTGCTAATTCCGGACAAAGATCTTCTTCATTAACAATACCATCTTTATCATTATCAAGTGTACATCCTGTTGCATCTACTTTATAACCTGTTTTTGT
>JANPOX010000177.1:0-6192 GCA_031428235.1 Bacteroidia bacterium
ATCCTGCTTCCAATATATGGACACAGAAAGCAAGTTTTCCTGGCCCGGGGAGACGCAGCGGTGTAGCGTTTGCTATTGGCAATAAGGGTTATTATGGCGCCGGTGACAATGGAGCCTCATTCAGCAATTACTTAAATGATTTTTACGAATATGATCCTGCGTTAGATAGCTGGATACAAAAAACAAATTTTGCCGGAGCTGCAAGGTATGGTGCTTCTGCTTTTACGCAGAACGGGAACGGTTATGTAGGATTCGGATCCTCTTCTACTGTCACATATCATAAAGATATCTGGATGTATAATCCTGTACTCGATAGCTGGACAACAAAAGCAAATTTTCCAGGAACTGCCAGGCGTTACGCTAGCACATTTAACATTGGTACAAAAACCTATATGGGAACAGGGCAAGGATCAACCGGGCATGGCAATACGTTTTATGAATATGACTATGTAACAGATACATGGATCCAAAAATCAAACTATCCACCTGGAATGAGCAGCGCGTGTGCGTTTAACCTTGCGGGAAAGGGGTATATTTTAACCGGCTATAACGGAACCACCTATCAGCAAACTATGTATGAATACAACTCCATTGCTGACTCATGGACGCAGAAAGCAAATTTCGGTGGTGGTATACGTGGTGATGCAACAGGGATTTCAGTAAACGGTAAAGGTTATTTATGCGCAGGCTATGGTGCAGGGCTTCATAATGACATGTGGGAATATTCGCCATCCATTCCTGCGGCGCCTACTGCCTCTTTCTCAATTCCTTCTTCAAATATTTGCATAGGAAGCTGCATCAACATCACAGACAAATCTGCAAACAGTCCTGATTACTATACCTGGGACCTAACCGGTTCAGGCACTCAAAGTGCTACCGTGCAAAACCCAACAGGTATTTGCTATAACACAGCAGGGACTTACACCATTACACAAATTGTTTCTAATCCTTTAGGAACAGATACTTTATCTAATATTGTGAATGTCGTCAATGTACCATCACTAACTGTTACAGCAGGTTCATCAACAGTATGCGCCGGCAAAACCGTTACCCTTACTGCAGTTGGTGCGACTAATTACACCTGGGTACCCGGAAGTATGTTTACATCATCTGTGATAGTATCACCAACAGTAAGTACTACATATACAGTAACAGGGAGAAATAGCTTTAACTGCACAAGTACAAAAACCTTAAATATTATGGTGAGTCCAAGACCCACTATTTCAGTAAACAGCGGCACGCTCTGTGCTGGAAAAACGTTCACTATTAATCCCACGGGCGCTCCATTCGGCACCTATACTATTACCGGTGGCTCAGCAGTTGTCAGTCCAACTGCAACAAGCTATTATTCTGTGACTGCGACAAGCTCTTTAGGATGTCTTAGCACCAATACTGCTGTTAGTCAAGTGACAGTCAGTGCAAGCCCAACTGTGAGCGCTGTATCCGGTAATACACTTATCTGCAGCGGGCAAACCGTTACCTTATCTGCTTCGGGTGCAACTACCTATGCATGGATGCCATCAGATACAGGATCAAGTATTACAGTGTCACCAAACACAACAACGGACTACACAGTCACAGGAACTTCAGGAAACTGTAGTAATTTTTCTATCATCACTCAATCCGTTACGGCCACACCTGTATTAACTGTTTCATCAAGTGCTCCGCTTATATGTAGTGGCGAAACAGCTACTTTAACAGTAAATGGAGCCAGCTCTTATACATGGATGCCATCAGATACAGGATCAAGTATTACAGTGTCACCAAACACAACAACGGACTACACAGTCACAGGAACTTCAGGAAACTGTAGTAATTTTTCTATCATCACTCAATCCGTTACTGCCACACCTGTATTAACTGTTACATCAAGTGCTCCGCTTATATGTAGCGGCGAAACAGCTACTTTAACAGCAAATGGAGCCAGTTCTTATACATGGATGCCATCAGGTTCAGGCACAAGCATTGTTGTTTCTCCTACTGTCACAACAGATTATACAATAACTGGTGAAAGTAATGGATGTTCAGATATTTCTATTCTCAATCAATCGGTTTCTTTATGCACTATAGTTACAGAAACATTGCACGATAAATCCGTGATGATCTATCCGAATCCGTTTTATGATAAGCTTATAATAAATACGTTTAATGTTGCTGAAAGCAAAATAAGCCTTTATAATGCGCTGGGTTTATTGGTGAGTGAGTCTCAAACCGCAAATGGAAAAGCAGAAATGGAACTTTTTAATCAATCACCAGGCATCTATATTATACGAGTGGGATCATTTACAGTTAAGGTTATTAAAAAATAACGAAGAATCTTATAATAAAAAGGAAAAGAAGATATTACTTGGTACTCCTACCCTTTGCGATAGCTTTAGCACTCCAAGGATCATCCGGCCAGGCATGTTTTGGATAACGCCTTTTTAACTCATTCTTTACTTCAAAATAAGTATTGTTCCAAAAACTTTTTAAATCTGTTGTTACCTGCACAGGTTTATAGCCCGGTGACAATAAATGTAACACGGTTTTTATTTTACCATGGTTAACGGTTGGTGTATCTTCCATACCAAATACTTCCTGTAAGCGAACAGAAATAACAGGTGCGGCACCATTTGCAGAATATTCAATACGGATCTTTGAACCGCTTGGAACTTCTAATTTAGAGGGTGCTTTTTGCTCCAGAATTTGTTGTTGTTCCCATGACAAGAAATGCAATAAACATTCGGCAAGATCAATTTTTTTAAGCACGTCTGTTTTCCGTATATCTTTGATATAAGGGCCAAGCCAATCCTTTGCAGTATTTAGTAAATGTAGTGTATTTACAATGGGCCATTGTTCATCCGGATTCCAGGTGGCCAGGCTACTGATACGGTTTTGTAATTGCGCGAATTGATCTGTAAAATCAAGTAAACTTTCGCCCTCCAGTTTAATGGCATGACAAATAGCATTAAGCACTAATGATTCATCAGGGCTGCTCAATGGTTTTGATTGCAACACAATACTCCCAATCTTAAGTTCTGTTGAGCAGATCAATCCGCCTTTACGCGTGTCCCAAATAATATTTTGTTTTTCTTTCACTAAATGAATAAGGTCCTTTGGATTAAGTGGGGCTGCCATAAATATTTTCCCAAGACCATCTCTTAAATCCATGTTGGCAACTGCGAGCCATGCTTCATGTGCCAGGTCATCTTTATGTCCGGCTGTAGCAACTTTACCGTTAGCCAATTGAAATTGCGCATTGTTTCCCGGTTTTGCCGAAGCAATTCTTTCAGGATAAGCATAAGCAATAAGAAGGCCGGTTTCATTTGGATATACAGGATCATTATCAACATCGAGATTTAATAATTTACGATAGCTGGCTGCATTTTTTTCAATGCGCTTAAATTTATTATTGAAAGCGTTATGACTTCGTGCTCTTCTCAAGGCTTCAATACGAAGGTTGAGATCAATGCCACTATCTTTCGGCAAAGGATCGCGTTCCTCAAGAATGCCTGCAATATCACAAGCTAACTGTTTCATAGAGGTAGATTCTGCTAATAAGAGCATGTGGGCAATGCGAGGGTGGCAAGCCAATTGATGGATTTGTTTTCCATGTTCAGTGATCCGGAAAACGGTTCCTGAGTCTATTGAAGAAGCATTTTCTAAGGCGCCAATTTGAGTTAAGGTATCGTAAGCCTGAAATAGAGAGCTTTTTGGAGGTAAGGTTAACCAGCACATTTTAGTAATGTCATCTGTTCCCCATTTACAAAATTCAAGAACTAACGCACATAGATCTGCTTCCATAATTTCCGGAATGCGATGTTCAGCCAGCCGTTCATGTGTAGCTTTGGTCCATAAGCGGTAACAAACACCAGCACTTAACCGCCCTGCCCTACCGGCACGCTGATCCGCTGCATCTTTTGAAATGCGTAAGGTTTCTAAACGTGACAACCCGGAAGCTGAATCAAAACGTGATCGTCGGCCAAAACCTGAATCCACCACAATGCTAATTCCTTCAATGGTTAAACTGGTTTCGGCAATAGATGTTGCAAGAACTATTTTTCGTTTGCCGTGTCTATTAGGCATAATGGCAAGGTATTGCTCGTTATGCGGTAACATTCCATATAAGGGATGAATATTGAATTCAGTTAACTGTCCACGTAAAATCTCTTCGCATTTACGTATCTCTCCTTCTCCCGGTAAAAATGCCAATACATCCCCGCCATGTTCTTTCACGGCACGCACTATTGTTTGGGCTACTAACTCTGGCAACAGGTATTCATCCGCATCATTCGTATGTATAATCTCCACCGGATATTGTCGACCTTTACTCTCTATTACGGGTGCATTTAGTAATGCTTGTAATTGAGGAATATTCAGCGTTGCCGACATAATCATTAATCGCAGATCGGGGCGCAAAACCTGCTGCACTTCTCGGCAAAGTGCAAGAGCTAAATCGGCCTGCAAATTACGTTCGTGAAATTCATCAAAAATAACTAGCCCAAATTGTTCCAACGCATTATCACTTTGCAGCATGCGCGTAAGTATGCCTTCCGTTACAACTTCAATACGTGTTTCTTTGCTGACGCGGTTTTCAAAACGAATACGGTAACCTACTGTTTGCCCTACTTCTTCGCCCAGCATCTCTGCCATTCGAATAGCAATGCTCCGGGCTGCCAAACGACGGGGCTCCAACATAATTACTTTTTTACCCTGCAAAAAAACTTCGTCAAATAAAGCGAGAGGGAGCAAAGTGCTTTTTCCTGCACCAGGAGGCGCACCCACAATTAAGGTGGAATGATCCTTCAGTATTTTTTGAACCTTCGGAATAATTTCTACTACAGGAAGTTGACTAAGTAAAGCATTAAAAGGCATAAGAAAATGCAAAAAAAGGATTAAATAAAAAGTTATAATTGGCGGCTATTACACGCCCAGTTTGCTCCGGCACTTCCAGATGATGACTATGTCGTTTTCTATTTTATAATCTTTGGCATAACGCAAATTCACCAATTTAATTTTATTAGTCTCCACATTGGCGCTTAATAACATAGCTGGTGAAAGTACGGAGCGTTTTATTTCAGGCAAAGTCTTATCTGTTACTTTGCCGTATCCCACCCACGAATAAAAACCAAATAACACATTAAAACAATTTAAAAAGTAATTGGATTTTTTTTTCTGAATGAATAGGAGTATTGGACTTAAAACAATGGCAAGTATACTGACCGAAATATCCAATAACCGTTTATTTCGTCTGTTATTGGATTTAGAAATACTATTAACATCGATCATGTATAGGTCCCCCGCAGTATCCACGTTATTACTTCCAATGATAGATAAGCTCTCCGGTGGAGCGATCTTAAAATCTACACCGCTAGATACAAGGGTGAGCATGTTATTAATAATGAATTGCGAACTGATATCTTTAGCACAAAAAATAATTTCATTAATCTCGTGTACTTTAATGATTTCATCGATCTGGTTAATTTTACCAATGAAATTTGGATTGTGAACGCCATTAATTTCAGCGCTAACAAAACCAACAAAGCCCGGATTGACCTGAGTTTCTTTCAGCAAAGCCGCTACCCGATTATATTCTTGCTCTTCTCCAATAATAGCAATCCGTTTTAGTTTGGTAGAACTTAAACTGTAAGATTTAAATTTTAGAAAATGGAACAGCAGACGCGTTATTAAAAAACAAATAAGGGCCCAACTCGTTCCTAATAATATGAGAGCTCTGGAAAATCTCAAAGACTCCGGCAATAAGGAATAGCCTAATAAAATGCAAACTGTTCCAATCAATACTCCACGAACAATTTTTAAAAGCTTAATGGGTTTATCATATCCCCCATTAAAATAAACCATAATGATCCAGGCAACTGCATATAAAGGGAAAGCAACGCTTAATAATTTTTGAGAATAAATGTCAACGTCTGCACCTGTGTTTTGCTGGTAAATATTTTTGATGGCAAATAATCCTAGTGTGATGATCGTAAAATCCAAAATTGGAACCGTGAACGCTTTTAAAAACCTGGACATTAAAGCCAATCCTGCTTTCAGAAAAATAGCAAGATGAATAAGCGCATTAAACCAAAAAGCATTAGAGCCGCTAAAATGTTTTTTGGAAAAAATAGCCATGGCTTTATAAAAAATCACCACGTAATTCAGGCTGCTTCGTTTAGTACTTTCTCCTTTATAGTGAATGATTTGGGTATC
>JANPOX010000178.1:0-3934 GCA_031428235.1 Bacteroidia bacterium
GAAGGAGTTTTAATTTGACAACTATTGATTTGATGGATCTTAATTCCAATTTAATTATTAAACAATGGAAGTTTAATGAAGCCAATACTAAATTTTACAAACTCAATATTCAAGGAATTAAAAAGGGTATTTATTTTCTAAAGGTTCGAAGAGGCGAAAAAATTACCGTAGAAAAATTAATAATTAACTATTAAAACTGATTCATTGGAATTGACTTATGATCAATTTGGAACCAATTTTTGAACTCACTATTTAAACTCAGATTTGTGAAAGATAAAAATTTAACAAAAGAACTTTCAGTTGTTACACAAGATTGGCTGAAGGCAAACGATGTAAGGGTCAATTCATCATATTTAAGAAACGCTATTAAGACTCATCCTGATTATCCAGCTCTAACTTCCTTAACCGATTTTTTAGAAAGTGGCGGTATGGATTATGATGCAGTTAGAGCAGATATATCTTTTGTAAATGAATTTCGCTACCCTTTGCTTGCTCATATGAAAAAGCCGGGAAGTGAATATTTACATTTAATTAAAAATTTAGGAGAATGGAAAACAGATAAAGCTATTGCTGAAAATTGGAGTGGTGTAGCCCTTTACAGTTCCAAGCCTAAATGGCAACATGACGATAATGAAGCAGCCCAAAAAGAAGAACTTAAAAAGAAATATATTGCTACAATTTTTATTACTGCCTGCTTTTGCCTGTTTGCTGCATCCGTTTATTTTTATTTGGACTTTGCAACAAATATTTTTGGATTACTTTCTTTAACAGGAGTAACCTTGAGCATTGCAGCATTAAGCACCGAGCTTGGTTACCAAAGTACATTGGTTAAACAAGTTTGTGGCACAATCGGAAATGGCGGATGCGAAAAAGTATTAGGCAGTAAATATTCAAAGGGATTTGCAGGTATTACTCCTGCAGATGCTTCCCTTCTTTATTTTGCTGCACAGTTCATTTTATATTTAGTGGGATGCTTTATTAACGGTCATTTTAGCGGAATTCTGAATCTGGCATTTACCGGAATATTGGTTGCAGGATGGAGTGTTTATACTCAAGCTTATAAAGTAAAAGAGTGGTGTGCCATCTGCTTAAGCATAGTAGCGGTCTTATTAGGTCAGATAATAATTGCAATCATTAAATATCAAAATACAAAATTATTAATACTAGAACCCTACATGTTCTTGGTTCTAACATTGGGCATGCTTGCTCTAATATATTTGCCAATTAAGCATCTTTTAATGGTGAATTTAAAGAGTAAAAAAGAGTTAATAACTTTTAGAAAATGGAAAACAGATGCATCATTATTTATTACACAATGGAAAACTCAACCTACGTGCAATAATGAAATGTGGGAAAATGACTTAATCATAGGTGATGCAGATTCTCTAATCAGATTTACTGTGGCATGTAACCCATTTTGTTTACCATGCGCAAAGGAACACTTTGAATTGGATAAAATTTTGGAAAGGTATCCTAATCAGGTATGTGTCCAATTGAGAATTCTTTGCATACCTGAAAATATGAACGATCGCTCTACAATGGCGTTACAAGCAATTTTAAAAAGAACTAATAATTATTCTGATAAAAACCGGTTAAAAAATTTGATGACGGATTGGTTTTATTTTATGAATCTCCAAAGCTTTGTAAATAAATGGAAATTAGAAAACCCTAACTCAGTTCAAGAAGAATTACAAATGCACAGTAAATGGTTCAAAGAAAATAATATAAAACAAACACCTACCATTTTTCTTAATGGAAAAATGTTACCGAACCGATACCAACTCAAAGATATTCATCTAATGTTACCTCAATTAATTGATTTAATAAATTAAAATATTTAAAGAATTTGGTTGTGCACAACTAAATTAGTTGCCTTTAAATGTTATTACTAAAAGTGTATATGCAACTGATACACATAAAAATAAAACAATGAAAAAATTAACAAGAGAAGAAATGAAAAATGTAATTGGCGGTAAACTTCTTCCGGATGACGGAGCATGCAGCTCAAACGCCTGTACCTATTATGGAGATCCAGCACATCCTAATTCAGGAACATCAGGGACCTGCGGTTCGATGCCTGCTCCGTATACTAGCTGTGGATGCAACGGATATACGGATAGTGCGTGCAATTTAAAATAAATTGATTTTAACTTACGGGGTTGTCATTAAATTTGACAGCTCCGTATAACTTTGTTAAGTTCCTTAGTATAGTTTTCGTCACGAAAGTGATATAATCTCACCAATAGTAAATCTAATGATCTTCTATATAAAATTATCGATTATTTTACTTTTTTTAACCACTAGCATTGATGTAAATGGGCAACTCAAAAAACTCAAAAGTGAATTATTTATAGAATTAAGCGGGATAGATATCAGTAATGCCAAAATACAAATTTTGAAATTTCAGCAAGATAGTGTTCCAAATTATAAAATCTATAAATCAGCAGCAATAAGAAATTTAAAATTTAATTACATATTTGAGATAAATGAGCCATTCCTTGGAATGATAAAGATAATATTAGGTAATTCCAAAATAGTTCAATCAGGTGGTTGTATTTTTTCTAATGAAAAAATGAGTATAAATAACGATGGACTTTTTTTGAATGTAAATAGTTTTCAAACAAATTTTTATCAAAATAATATTAATACCTTATTCTTAGCATCACCTCATGAAATAAAAAGCAACGACAATTATTCTTACGAAAAAATTAAAAGATCTTATGAAATCTTTATCCCCGAAGATTATGGATTTAATTTTAAACAAATTGAATATGAAAAGAATGTAATAATACAAGTCAAGAATACAAAACACTACTTGACAACTTTATTTGGCGTCTACAATAGGAGAAAAGATTTATCATTAAAAACATTAGATGAATGTTATTCGATTCTAAACAAAGAGTTTAAGGGAAATAGATATTTACAACAATTAGAAAGCTATATTGAACAATCAAAGAAATTATTTCTTGGTAAAATAGTTCCAAGTTTTTTTGTTTTTGATTGTAACGATAATAAAATATTTTTTAATAAATTCTATACTAATCAAAAATATACTTTGATTGACTTTTGGGCTAGTTGGTGTATCCCGTGTAGAGAAGAAATGAAGTTTTACAAAAAACTTTCAAATACAATTGATAGTACACAATTAAGAATACTATCAATAAGTTTAGATTCTGAAAAGAAGAAATGGATTGAAGCATCTGCAAAAGACAGCGTAACCTGGAGTAATTATATAGATGTACTTTCATTTAACGGAAACGTAGCAAAAACATTTAATCTCACTTTTATTCCTTTCAATGTCCTAGTTAATTCAAAAGGTGAGATAATTGCACTTAATATTGTTGGAAGTAGTCTGGACAACTTTTTAAAGGAGAATAATCTTTATAATAATTAGTTTTTACCATCTAAAATTAAATTAGTTTTTGTAGTCAAAATTGAATTGATCAAATTTTTTAAATTAAACTATAACTGAAGAAAAGCCTTAAATACGTAAAATAGCATGTTCAGTTATAACGATTAATTCTATCAAATTTTAATATAGGAACTATAAATCGGAATTTTCGTGATCCTTATTCTATTCATTTAACAAAGTCTAGATTTAACGTCATAGAGTTGAGTTATCTGTGATATTATTTTTGCTCAAATATCTAAACGAACTACACTGACCATTTTACTGAAACAACAATTTATTTATTGAAACAATTACAAAATCTTGAAAGAATTATCCCTAGGTATGTCAACACTAATCTGTCTTTATTAAATTTTGTGACTTTTGTCACTCCAAGTTTTTAAAAGTAGAATTACTTTACATATTCATACAAAAATTTATATTTTTTAAACTTAGAGTTAATATCAATCGAAGCAAATGTCAACTAATCTTATCGAGATGTTTTTAAGTATTACTTGAGGGTCAATTTTAAGATTTAATATTTCT
>JANPOX010000179.1:0-1600 GCA_031428235.1 Bacteroidia bacterium
CCTTGAAAGAAATATTGTAGGTATTGCTCTTGTAAGTTTTACGGATCTCTTTTACAGAGCCATCTAATATTTTTTCTGCTTTATTGATCAACGCAATATTATCACATAACTCTTCTACACTTCCCATGTTGTGTGTCGAAAAAATAATTGTGGCGCCTTTATCTCTTAACTCTAAAATTTCGTTTTTTATTAACTGAGCGTTAATTGGATCAAAACCACTAAATGGTTCATCTAATATTAGCAATTTAGGTTCGTGCAAAACAGTTACAATAAATTGCACTTTTTGTTGCATCCCTTTACTTAATTCCTCGATTTTTTTATCCCACCAGTTTTCAATTTCAAATTTTTTGAACCACTGCTGTAAACGCAATTTAGCTTCCGCTTTTTTTAATCCTTTTAATTGTGCCAGGTACATTACTTGCTCCCCAACCGACATTTTTTTATACAGACCTCTTTCCTCAGGTAAATAACCTATATAATCAACGTGCTTAGGCGCTAAATGCTCACCGTTGAAAAGAACTTCTCCTTTATCAGGCCCTGTAATCTGGTTAATGATACGGATCAACGAAGTTTTACCGGCGCCGTTTGGCCCCAGTAATCCAAATATTTTTTGAGATTCCACAACCAGACTTACATCTTTTAGTGCAACATGGTTAGCGTAGTTTTTATGAATGTTTTTTACTTCTAATATGGGTGTCATAATATAAATTGATGCACGAATTTAATTAATAAATTTTACTAAAATACAGGATTGGTTTAAGCGGTAAGAGAAGATTATATCACTAATAAACAATGCCTAGTCCAACCTGAATGCCACTATCATAGCTCTTAGCGAGTCCAAAATAATTAATAGTTATTGAGCAATTAAAACTTCTAAAATTAAATTTTTGGCAAATACCAATATTAGAATATATAGCCAAACCCTCGGAGTTCAAATTAAAACCAAAACTTCCTACTTGCATCGGATTAAAATGGTAATAATATTTATATAACCCGAAGCCCATATATATACGTGTTTCATCAGTAATATAAAATGTTGGCGCCATATTTAAATGTGGTATGTTTGAAAGGATAAGGCCGTCTGGAGGTGCTAACTGCGGCGTATTATTATAAGACACAGGGCTTGTAGCTGTATTGGTATAGTGGTATCTCTGTCGGGTTTGCATAAAACCTAGATCAATACTTAGGCCCACATACTTTGAAAAATGGCTTTCAAATTCGATATCAACCGAAGGATTATAGTATATGTTTTTGTGAGGCGTGAATAAGTCATTTTCAGATGTATTTAACATCTTAAATAAAACCGCGTTACTATTATTAAATGTTGCGCCGAATTTAAAATGGCAGAAATTTTCTTTAATAAACTTTTCTTTCTCTTCAGGTTGTGAAAATAATAAAGCAGGGATAAAAAATAATATGAATAGAATATATCTCATATCTTTTATTCAACGTAAAAAGCCAACCCTTTTAAATATTCACCTTCCGGGAAATTTGGAGTGATTGTATGGTCGGCTGGTTGAGACAAAGTATGTAATAATTTAATATGACGACGTGATTCAATGGCAGCGGCCGTTATTGTATTATAAAATAATTTTTTATC
>JANPOX010000180.1:0-4638 GCA_031428235.1 Bacteroidia bacterium
CCTACGATCCTATTTTTTATTAGTACAATTATGGTTAACGCCAATAGGATAAAATTTTCTAAAGCAGAAAGGATCATTTGAGCGTTTCTGGCATCCAAAAATGTTGGCCGGTAAAAGGAGGCGTATAAGGCACTGGGAGCAACCTTTAAAGCACCTGCGGGTGTTGCTTCATATGATCCAATATCAAAGCTACTTCCGTTATAATAGGATTGTTTTAAATCGTTTTGTTTAACAGAAGCTTCTTCAAGTAATTGTTTTAAATCAAAACTACCCATCAGTGATAAAATGAAAATACCTAAGGAAACAGAAGCAGCTAGGATGATTGGGAAAGCAAGAAGCTTTAAAAAGGCTAATTTGATTTTATTTATCTTATCATAAAGGAGCCAAAAGATAACACCCGGCATTAGAGAGATCAAAATGTATGGTTTGATCAAAAAAATCACAAACACTGAAAGTATTAAGAAGACCAGTTTTTTTACACTATATTTTTTAAAGATAAATAAATCATTGAAAAAATAAATAAACCAGCAGGTGGCTGATAAGGTGATAGTATCTTTTAGAATTCCTGAACCCCAAAAAATAACAGAGGGAACTGCTATAAAGCTATAAAACAATGCTTTTGAATGATTTGGGTAATAGCTAACAAAAACTTCGTATGCTTTCCAAATGCCAAAATATGAAAGAACAGAAAAAATAAAAGTTGACAGGATAAAACTGTTAAAGCAAACCATGACAATAGGAGTTGCTATTTTTATAACAAAAAGGGTTTTAGGTTCAAAATACATATATGACCAAGGATAGCCAGTATTTGGACTAAATTTGTAATAATTCTCAGCGGAAGATGATGTAAAATAGGTAGATAAAAAATCCTGATTGTTCTCGAAAAAAAGATTGGAAAATGCCCTGGCTGATTCAAAATAATTCACGGTATCCCCTCCATGATAAATATTAATATAAACATAACAAAAACCAAAAGCACCAACCATTTTTAGGATTAAACCGACTAAAAAATATTTGTAATGAGGAAACTGTCTGATTTTTTTTTGCTTATAAAAATATGCCCAAAATATAATGATTAATAAGTAGATTGGTGTTGCAACAATCTCAGCTATACTTAAACTTTCTATATAACCATAATTGTATATTGCATCGCGCATAATCAAATATAAATATAATTTTCTGATCAGGTATTAATTCGTATTTTTATATATATTAAAATAAAATTTCGGTCAATACATGGAAACAATCATTGTCACAGGCGGGGCCGGCTACATTGGCTCACACACAATTATCGAATTACTTCAGCAAACAGATTATAACGTAGTCTCTATAGATAATTTCTCAAATTCAAATGCTGATACTTTTGAACGAATTGAAAAAATTATAGGAAAGCAGGTAAAGAATCTTAATGTTGATATTTGCAATTTAGAAGCTTTAGAGCTTGCTATCGGTAACGTTAAAAACCCCATTGGCATTATCCACTTCGCCGCTTTTAAATCTGTTCCACAATCAGTTGCAAATCCGTTATTGTATTATCATAATAACATCGGGTCACTCGTTAATATTTTGAAGATCTGTAAGCAATTAAATATTTCTAATTTCATTTTTTCATCATCATGTTCTGTTTATGGTAATGTAGAAAAATTACCGGTTACTGAACAAACCCCTTTTTCAGTTGCTGAATCTCCATACGCTCATTCCAAGCAAATTGGGGAAGATATTGTAACAAATTTTACTAAAAGTGAATCTAATTTCAAATCAGTTTTGCTAAGGTATTTTAATCCTGTTGGCGCACATCCTACAGGTTTTAATGGAGAATATCCCCGTAACAGGCCTGATAACCTAGTGCCCTACATTACTCAAACTGCTGCTGGCATCCTTCAAAAATTAACCGTGTTTGGTAGTGATTATGATACAAGAGACGGTTCATGTATTCGGGATTACATTCATGTGAGCGATATAGCTGACGCTCATGTCAGCGCGTTAAACTATTTAATCGAAAATAAACAAAAAAGAGCAACCTCTGTTTTTAATTTAGGAACAGGAAATGGAGTGAGTGTTTTAGAAGCGATAAATTCTTTTGAAAAAGTGACTAATCAAAAATTGAATTATGAGATCGGACCACGCAGGGCAGGAGATGTGATCAGCATATACGCAAACAACGATCTGGTAAAAAAAGAATTGAACTGGACACCAAAATACAATCTCGATGAAATGATGTCTAGCGCCTGGAAATGGCAATTACATCTTGCAGAAAAATAAAACAGTAAGGAAATGGATAAACGTTTTAAATTTAAAAGTCTTTCAGCTTATTCATCTGATGAATGGATGGCAAACTCAACTAAACGCTATCGAACAATATTTGATAGAGCAGAAACGTCTTACCTACGTTTTGAACTGGCGTTGTATAATAAATTATTTGATGAGGAAGACTGGTCAGCAAAAGTTTCTGTGCGCTGTGAACAAGTGCTTGCAACCGGTAACGTCAATATTTGTACGCTGGATTCTGAATTAAAAGTAAGCAAAGAAGAAAATATATTTTATGTACGTGATGGTTGGGGAACACCTAATTTAGGGTCGTTCTGGAAAAAAGGTATATATCAGTGGGTTGCACTTATTGATGGTGCTATGGTGGGCTCACAGCGTTTTTTTGTTGAAGATGTTGGCATGGTCACTAAAAATACGAATCCTTATTTTTCGATTGAACATGTTAAATTATATCATGGGGATGTGGATGGTTGGAATCAACGTGAGCGTAAATACCTTAAAACTTTCAATAAAGAACAAACGCAATATGTGTGGGCGGAAATAAAAATCAAGACTCAAACTAATATCGCCTTCAATTATGAATTGTTCTTAAATTATGTAGATGATGCCGGACAACATAAAGCCCATCAGGTGAAAAGCGGTTACATAGATGCTGATAAAAAAGATTATTCGTATACACTGGATCTTGGATGGGGAAATGCAATTCCCGGTTCGTGGAAAGACGATAAATATGTGCTGGAACTTGTATTCATGGATGTTTTAATTGGTGCCGTAACGTTTGAATGTAAAGATATTGAGGAAGAAGGAGAAACACACTTAATCAGCAGTATTGATCAAACGATTGCGATTAATGCCGGCAGCTCATCCAACATTGCAGGAAATACAATCGATCCTGCTGAAAAAACTTTGGATGAATTATTGAAAGAAGTTGATTCCTTAATAGGTTTGGAAAGTGTAAAGAAAAGTATTCATGAAAACATTACCTATCTGAATTTTACAAAACTGCGTAAAGAAAAAGGGTTTGACGATGGATCTGTAATTTCTTTGCACTCTGTATTTACAGGAAATCCGGGAACAGGAAAGACAACCATTGTAAAAAAACTTGGGAAGATCTATCAAAAAATGGGTTTACTTAGTAAGGGCCATGTATATGAAGTTGATCGTTCCGTGTTGGTAGGAGAGTACATTGGTCAAACGGCACCCAAAGTAAAAAAAGGCATTGATGAAGCCCGCGGCGGAATTTTGTTTATTGATGAGGCTTATGCTTTAGCGCGTTCAGGAGAAGATAGTAAAGATTTTGGAAAAGAAGTAATTGAGATTTTATTGAAAGAGATGAGTGACGGTAAAGGAGATATCGCGATCATCGTTGCGGGTTATCCTAAAGAGATGAATGTTTTCATCGATAGTAATCCTGGTTTAAAATCACGCTTTTCGGATTATTTTCATTTTGAAGATTACATGCCGGATGAATTATTTCAGATTGCACAGTATGCGGCTGAACAAAAACAATTAATTATTTCGGAAGAAGCGCAGTTTTATTTGCAGGAACAATTAACAGAAGCATACCGTAAACGTGATAACAGTTTTGGTAACGCACGTTTTGTAAACGCAGTTATTGAAGAAGCAAAACAAGATATGGGACTTCGGTTAATGAAGTCTGAAGATATGAACGCATTAACTAAAGAAGATCTCTCTACTATCACAGTAGAAGATCTGAAAAATGTTTTTGTATTTAGTGAAAAGAAAAAATTAAAATTATCTGTCAACGAAAAAGAACTGAATCTGGCATTAGCGGAATTGAACGAACTGGTAGGATTAGACAATATAAAACAGGACGTAAGTGAACTAGTTAAACTGATCCGTTTTTATAATGAAACAGGGAAAGATGTCATTAATAAATTTTCACTTCATTCTGTATTCACAGGAAATCCTGGTACTGGTAAAACAACGCTTGCGCGCATCATCGCCAAGATTTATAAATCTTTGGGTTTACTGGAACGTGGCCACGTTGTGGAAGTTGACAGAGAAGGATTGATTGCAGGTTACATTGGACAAACAGCAATTAAAACCAAAGAAAAAATAGAAGCTTCTATGGGAGGGGTTTTATTTATTGATGAAGCTTATGCTTTATCTGAAGATGGCCCGAATGGTTTTGGAAAAGAAGCCATTGAAGTAATTTTAAAACAGATGGAAGACAAACGAGGGCAGTTTGGAGTTATAGTTGCAGGTTATCCTGAAAATATGCACAGGTTTGTTGAAATGAACCCGGGTTTAAAATCAAGGTTTGATAAAACCTACTCCTTCCAGGATTATACAAATGAGCAATTACTGACTATCGCAAACCAGCTTTTCAAAAAAGAAGGATTGCAA
>JANPOX010000181.1:0-24755 GCA_031428235.1 Bacteroidia bacterium
ATTGCGAAAGCGTTAGTAGAGATCAACCCGGAGTTGAAAAAAGATTTACGCGCAGAAGGATTAGTTACACGTGATCCGCGTATGGTTGAACGTAAGAAATTCGGTCAGAAAAAAGCCCGTGCCCGTTTCCAATTCAGCAAACGTTAATATTTATTTACAATTCATTATACAGACATGCCAAATACATTCAACGAATTATTAGAATCAGGTGCTCATTTTGGTCACTTAAAAAGAAAATGGAATCCAGCAATGGCTCCTTATATTTATGCTGAGAAAAACGGCATTCATATCATCGACTTAAACAAAACGGTTGCTAAAATTGATGAAGCAGCTGCAGCGTTAAAGCAAATTGCTCGTTCAGGTAAAAAAATATTATTTGTAGCTACTAAAAAACAAGCTAAGGATATCGTAGCGGAAAAAGTAAAAAATGTTGGTATGCCATATGTAACTGAGCGTTGGCCAGGTGGTATGTTAACTAATTTTGCTACTATCCGTAAAGCAGTTCGTAAGATGTCTCAAATTGATAAAATGGCAACTGACGGAACATTTGATAATATTTCTAAAAAAGAAAAATTACAAATTTCCCGTGAGCGCGCTAAATTAGAAATCAACTTAGGTTCAGTAGCAGATTTAACACGTTTACCTTCAGCTTTATTTATTGTTGATATCACTAAAGAGCATATCGCAGTAGCAGAAGCAAAACGTTTGAACATCCCTACTTTTGCAATAGTTGATACAAACTCAAATCCTAATTTTGTTGATTATGCTATTCCAGCTAACGACGATGCTTCAACTTCTGTTGCTTATATCGTTGAGTTAATGTGCAGAGCAATTAACGAAGGATTGGGAGAACGCAAAATGGATAAAGAAGCTATTGCAGCTGATGAAAAAGAAGGTAAAAATTCTAAAGAGGAAGCAGAAGAATTAGCAGAAGGCTTACATGTAAAAGGTGCAAAATCTGATGATGAAGATGGTGCACGTAAACCAGCGGCTCGTAAAAGAACTACAGCGAAAAAATAATTTTTCACTATTATAATTTTAACGGCCGTTCCTCTTAAGGGAAGGCCGTTTTTTTTAAAACATAATTAATTAATACTAAAAAATAACACAATGGCAATTACAGCACAAGAAGTAAACAAATTACGTCAGCAAACCGGAGCAGGTATGATGGATTGTAAAAAAGCATTAGAAGAAAATAACGGTGATTTTGAGCAGGCCGTAGATTACCTTCGTAAGAAAGGTGCTAAAGTAGCAGCTAACCGTGGAGACAGAGATTCAAAAGAAGGTGTTGTATTAGCAAAAACTTCAAAAGATAATAAAACAGGTATCTTAATATGGGTTAATTGTGAAACGGATTTCGTAGCAATTAATGCTGATTTTATTGCTTTCGCTGATTCAATAGCGAACATCGCTTTAGAAAAAGGTGCAAAAACAAAAGAAGAAATCATGAACTTACCTTACAATAATGATATTAAAGTAAGCGATAAATTTATGGAGCAGATTGGTAAAATCGGTGAGAAAATTGAGATCGGATATTTTGAAACGATTACTGCTGAAAAAGTTTCAGCTTATATTCACCCGGGGAACCGTGTTTCTGTGATTGTTGGTTTCAACAAAGAAATTTCTGATGAAGCAGGAAGAAACGTGGCTATGCAGGCAGCTGCAATGGCACCAGTAGCTTTGGATAAAGAAGGAGTTACTCCTGAAATGTTGGAAAGAGAATTAGAAATTGCCCGTGAAGTTATTCGTGCTGAAGGTAAGCCTGAAGATATGGTTGAAAAAATTGCACAAGGGAAAATTGCTAAATTCTATAAAGAATCTACTTTATTGAATCAGGAATATATTAAAGATAACAAGTTAACAGTAGCCGCTTATTTAAAAAGCTTAGATAAAGATCTAACTGCAACAGCCTTTAAACGTTACGCATTATCTTAATTATTTAAATCCCGATTTTTTAATCGGGATTTTTTTTGTTCTTTTTTTTAATAGACATATATTTTGTCGCACTGAGCTGAGTCGAAGTGACAAAATAAAAAATATAAAGTCTTCGATGCCGCTCAGACTGACATACAACAGCAAACTAAACCAAAAAATCTGTAGGATCTGCGAGATCTGCGGAAAACCAAAACTACTATGAAATACAAACGCATACTTTTAAAATTATCTGGTGAAGCTTTAATGGGCAACAAAGGTTTTGGTATTGACCAGGAACGCCTTATGGAATATGCCGCAGAAATTAAAAATGCCTATGATGCAGGTTGCCAGGTAGCTATCGTTATTGGTGGCGGAAATATCTTTAGGGGAATACAAGCCGAAAAGGGCGGAATGGATCGCGTCCATGGTGATTACATGGGCATGCTGGCCACAGTAATTAACTCAATGGCAATACAATCAGCTTTAGAAGGTTTGGGTGTGCAGACGCGTTTACAAAGTGCTATTAAGATGGAACAAATCTGTGAGCCATTTATTCGCCGTAAAGCCGTTCGTCATTTAGAAAAAGGGCGAGTGGTTATTTTCGGAGCAGGAACCGGAAATCCTTATTTCACCACCGATTCTGCAGCAGCATTAAGAGCCATTGAAATTGAGGCGAATGTAATTTTAAAAGGAACCCGTGTTGATGGTATTTACACGGCAGATCCTGAAAAAGATCCTTCGGCTACCAAATACAACAGTATCTCTTTTGATGAAGTGTATAGTCAAGGCCTGGAAGTAATGGATTTAACAGCATTTACTTTATGCAAAGAAAATAATTTACCGATTATCGTTTTTGACATGAATAAAAAAGGTAACCTTCAAAACCTATTGATGGGTGAAAAAGTAGGAACTATTGTGGAAGCGTAATAAAAAGGAAAAATTGAAGGCCTGTGTATGGATTTTACACAGGCTTTTTATATTCTGACCCCTATTAGCAATACATCGTCCACCTGTTCCATTTCAGATTTCCATTCAGTAAATTCACTTTGTAATTTTTGCTTTTGGTTATCTAAAGGAAAAGTACTGATGCTAATTAATAATTCCTTCAATTGCTTATACATGAATTTTTTTCCTTTTGGTCCGCCAAACTGATCCGGCATACCATCAGTTAAAGCATATACCATATCATTCTTTTGCAATTCAAATTCATGCTGCTTAAAAGATTCAGAATCCCTGTCGTGCTTTCCTACCGGCATTTTATCAGGTTTTAATTCTATCATTTCATTATTTCTAACGATCCAAATCGGATTATTTGCCGCGCTATAAGTTAATTTTTGATGCTCCAAATCAAAACTTATTAAACTGCAATCCATTCCATCCTTCCCTCCTGCCTCACTTCCATCATTGGATAAATGTTTGATGATCTTGCTCCTTGTGAAATTTAAAATTTCAGCCGGCTCTTTTAATTTTTGTCCTTCAATTGCTTCATTCAAACATGAAATATTGAGCATACTCATAATTGCGCCCGGAACACCATGTCCTGTACTATCAGCTGTCACAAGCGCGAAGCGATTTCCGGGTAATTCAGCTCCCCAGTAAAAATCGCCGCTTACGATATCTTTTGGTTGAAAAAAGACAAAATAATTTTTCAGATTTTTCTGCAAAAGTTGTTCACTTGCCAATAAAGACCTTTGGATACGTTGTGCGTAGTTGATACTATCTACGATCTCTTTGTTCTTATGTTCCAATTCATGCTTCTGATCAACAATCGTTTTTGTTCTCAGGGATATCGTATTTTCAAGGCTAATATTTTTTTCTTTTAATCGTTTGGTATAAAGAGTTACAAATAATATCACAGCACCTATTACTAATAGGATATAACATATATAAGCAAGCGTTGTACGGTACCAAGGCGGAAGAATCGTAAAAGAAAAACTAATCTCATTGGATTCACGTCCCAGTAAATCCATTGCTTTTAAATGAAATGTATAATTGCCATCATAAATATTAAGAATTTCAATAACCTTTCTTTCATCCCATTCGCTATATGTTTCATCGGCACCTTCCAAATAATAAGCAAATTTTATGAACTCGGGACCAAAAAAAGTTGTTGCGGCGGGGTATACAAATAATTGATTGTTCTTGTAGGGAACTTGTATATCATGAGGAATAAATTGTCCGGAAAAATTTTCAAGAAAAGCATCCTTATTTTTATTATTAAAAAAAGCTCTTGAAATAATAGCCTTAAAATCAGTCCGTTTTAAAGATTTATTTAAATCGTAACAAAACAATCCCTGGTTTGTTCCTATGAATACTTTATTTTTATCATAAAAAAAATGCTTAGCATTGGCTCCCTGAAGCCTGCTCAAAAAAGAATTAGTGAGGAAAAATTTTCCTGTTTTATCCGGTGCTATACTAACAATTTCCTCCCGACTCACTTTTAGTTTATCTGCATGCGCTGATTGAAACCAGACTTCGTTTTTTATCTGCGCAATAGAGGTAATAAACACAGTGTTAGAATAGGGATTCATATTGAGCGAACGCACTATCTTTTTTTCGTTTTTTATATTCCATTCGTAAATACCTTTGTCAGTCGATATATATATATTGCCCTCATAACAAAACACATGATTCTCAGTCATAACAGGCAATCCATCAGTTGTAGTGAGATGTATTTTTTTTGATTTCTCTGTTAATACAAATATACCATTGTTAGATGTGGCAATAGCAATGTTCCCAAGTTTATCTAATGCTATGTACCTTACGGCTCCAATTTCATTAAGACTATCTATAATTTCGTATTTACCGGACTTCAATTTTCCTTTATAAAAATTATAATCAGTTCCTATAAACAGATCCTTTTTTGTGCTGTCGTAAAATACCGAATAAACGTACTCTTCCAATACTACCTTATAATTCTTACCATCATATGAAAAAAGTCCATCTGCTGAAGCGATAAATAAATGATCTTTTGAGGCAGCTAAAGAATAACAACCCGTAGTGATTTCCGTTTCCTCAAATTTAGAGGTGCGTTCATTCAATTTTAAAAGGCCCTTATCAGTAGCCACAAAAGTACTCCCTTTAAAAATAATGACATTTTCAACAACCCCTTTTATGCCTTCATTTTTTTTCCAGAAAGTAATAGGTGTATTGTTTTCATAAAAATCAATACCAAAATTTAATGATATCCATAAATTGTCGTTAGCATCACGATATATATTTTTAACAGCGTCATCCTGCAATCCGTTTCCTGAATTTAATTTTGTAATAATGTTAAATGCGCGATCGGTAATGATGATTCCGTCTTTTAAACTTCCAAAAGCATAACGGTTATCGCCGATCTTTAAACCACAGTATAGTTCTTTTTCTTTCAACCAACTATCTATAGATGATGAACGTTTAACAAAAACCGATTTGGTAGGCTGCTTTTCGTTATAATACAACATGTAAACACCGTCGTTACGCGTTGCCACCATGTAATTATTACCTTCAACCTGTAGAATGGAGTAAACTTTTATATCAGCAAATTCCTCACTACCTTTTATCAGGCTAAGCTTTCCGTTTTCAAACACCTTAAATCCCTTTTCAAATTCTCTAACAAACAAATGTTTTCCAACTTTGAAAAAGGTATGAAAGGCGGCTCCTTGAGGGGAAAAAGCCTTGACTGTCTTTTGATCATACCAGAATAATTTTTCATTGCTACAGAAAAACACGTTTTCTCCAATACAATGAGTAGCCCACGTAGAAGTAAATTCCTTGTCCTCATTTTTAAGATTCCGAGACAAGGATATATATTTTAAAACACCGGAAGGTTCCTGATTTAAATATCCAAATTCATTATCAGCACCAACATAAATTTTGTCTCGTCGATCTTTATCCAGTGAGAAAACACTAACGATATTGGGCAGCAATATGGTTTTCCAAAATCTCCCATCATAAACCAATACACCATTAAGATTAGCGAAAAACACTTTGCCCATCGTATCCTGAACAGCACACCAATTCTGATCGCTACCTTTATAATCTGCAGGAGAAAAATTATTTATAAAGCCACTTCCTCTTTGTGCGAAGGATCGATTAAAGAGTAAAAAACAAAATAATAGGAAAATATTTATATATCGAAATATCAAAGATAGATTGTTTTTTTGCTTAGTAAATATAAAATTAATATTCAATAAGTCAGCTAATTCGCACTTCGACGAACCTACTAATTATGACGTTTTAATTAACTTTTAACAAGATAGCCTATACGCAATTCGAAAAAAGTGCTATTTTTGTTTTGAAAAAAATATATCACATGAAAAAACATTTATTTACCATTTTAATTATTTTATTTTCTTTTATTTTATTCGGGCAGTCTATACCTAATGGTGGTTTTGAAAGTTGGACTAATATCACATATGAAAATCCTACTTATTACGAAACATCAAATTTACATGGAAATAATGGCTCGATCGGGCCAATAAACGTAATAAAAACAACGGATGCCTATGCTGGAAATTATGCTATTCAATTAACTACCACATTATCAGGCCTAGATACAAACATGGCTTATTTCTGTACTGATAAAAACCCTCCTATGGGCGGAATACCTTATAATCAAAGTCCTTCAGGTATCAAATTATATTATAAAAGCAATATTATGCCAGGTGATTCTGCATTTATATTAGTGATGTTCAAGAAAAACGGATCATTAATTGCTCAATATTTTTATGCTATTAATGCGACACAATCGTCTTATGCACTTTTTCAAAAAACATTCAGCCCTGCTTTACCCGTAACTCCTGACACAGTGATAGTAGGTATCGCATCCAGTTATCCATTTGGCGCAAACAAGGGTATTCCGGGAAATATGGTTCAGGTGGATAATATATCTTTTACAGGTGTTGGATCTCAGCCTACAGGTTTTAACGGTGGTCTTGAATTATGGCAAACACTTTCAAATTCTACAATTGTTGGCTGGAATATTAATGGCAATAATCAGGGTAATAATTACCAAACAACTGATGCTTATAGCGGTGCCTATGCCTTGGAATTACAAACGCAGATACCTGGGTTTGGAGGGAGCGGAAATTTACAAGCGTCACAGGCAATTACTGGAAGATGGACACAAAACGGACCGCCAAAAGGAGGCTTACCATTTTCTAATATGGTGGATACCCTGATCTTGTATTATAAATATTTACCGGCTGATCCAACAGACTCTGCGGCGGTTTCAATGACCTTTTCAAAAAACGGTAATTTCATATTTGGCGTACAAAAACGTTTAAAAGTATCAGGAGGTTATATGATGTTCCAATACCCGATTAATATTCCAGGAACTATTGCCCCTGATTCAATACTTATTAGCCTCGCTTCTTCAACCTATTCGTCCAACTCAATTCCGGCTTCGTTCATAGGATCCGATTTGAAAGTAGATAACCTCTATCTTAAATCTCAAAAATTACCGGTAGCCAATTTCAATATACCAGCTAATGGTTGTGTTAACCAGCCTGTTCAATTAACTGATAATTCTTCCAATATGGTAAGTGGATGGAACTGGATTATGCCTGGTGGAACACCTTCAAGTTCAACTTTACAAAACCCACAGGTAACATACGCCACTACAGGGACAAAAACAATTACTTTATATGCCACCAATGTTATTGGCACTACAAATACTAGTGCTGCTTATTCCAGAACGATTGCAGTGTACTCTGTTCCTGTTGTAAACGCTACATCGGCAACTATATGCGGGGGCTCAACTGCTACCTTAACAGCAAGTGGTGCTGCCAGTTATGCATGGACTTCAGGCCAAACAGGCGCTTCAATAATAGTAACTCCTACAGTATCTACAAATTACACAGTAACAGGAACAACAAACGGGTGTTCAGGTTCAGCTGTGTCCTCTGTGATTATACCTGCAACGATGATTCCTGACATTTGCATGGTAACAACGGACAGTGTATTTGAAAATAATATTGTTTTCTGGGATAAAACAGTATCCAGTAAAATAGATAGTTTTATTATATACCGCGAAGTGAGTACCAATATTTACAAGCGTATTGGTGCGCAGCCTTATGGCGCTTTAAGCCGTTTTATTGATACCACCAGAAGCGTTGGCCCTGCAAACGGAGACCCTAAAATTACATCTTATCGTTATAAATTACAGTTACGCGATAGCTGCGGCAACTACAGCGCTAGGAGTCCTTATCATAATTGTTTTTATTTTACAGCCATTGGCAACGGAAACTTTATTTGGAACTCCTATGCAATTGAAGGACAACCTTCCACACCAATAAGTACATGCAATTTAATGAGGGATAATTTAGGCACCAACTCATGGACGGTTGTTGGCAGCTGTGCCGGAACTCAAACAACTATTAATGATCCGGCTTTTGGAGCATTTCCAGCGGGTTTTTGGAGAATCGATGGTTTAGGAATAACTTGTAATCCAACTTACAAAACCACAACATTCAATAAATCCAAGTCGAATGTAAAAAACAACTTTAATGTGGACGGGACTTTTACCGGCATACTGGCAAACGAACTTAATACAACTATCTATTTAGCGCCTAATCCTGCATCAACAGAAATAACCGTTTCTTTCGGGAAAGAAATAAAAACTACGACAAAGGTTTTGGTAACAGATGTTTTAGGTAAAGTAATTTCTTCTCATGAGATCAATGAAGGCAATTCAGTTGCAGTTCCTATAAATGAACTATCCAATGGAATTTATTTTGTTAAAATTCAACAGGGTAAAAACATAACTGTGAAAAAATTTGTAAAGAATTAAATCTAGCTATTATTATAAAAGAGCCCCATCCATATCGGACTGGGGCTTTTTTTTTGGATTATATTTTTTCCAGGGACTTTTATGATGTTATAATTATTGCTAATTTCGAGGTCATAAAACCAAATAAATCTTCTCATGTCAAAAGTTCACAATTTTAGCGCCGGTCCCGGAATTTTACCTTTAGAGGTTTTAAAGCAATCAGCGGATGCCTGCATCAATTTCGATAACATGAACTTATCATTATTGGAAATTTCTCATCGTAGTAAAAACTACGTTGCTGTAATGGACGAAGCGCGTGCTTTAATTAAAGAATTATTTGAAGTAGGAGATGACTATGAAGTACTTTATTTAGGTGGGGGCGCAAGTACTCAATTTGCGATGGTGCCTTACAATTTATTAAGCGATAATGGTTATGCAGCTTATTTAAATACAGGCGTATGGGCCAGTAAAGCAATTAAAGAATCTAAAATAATTGGCAACACTAAGGTGATTGCTTCTTCTGAAGACAAAAACTTCAACTACATTCCAAAAGGTTATGAAATTCCAAAAGACGCTGATTATTTCCATATCACTTCTAACAATACAATTTACGGAACACAATTAAAAAATTTCCCTAAATGCGAGGTGCCACTAGTATGCGACATGAGTTCCGATATATTTAGCAGAAAAGTAAACGCTAAAGATTTCGCTTTAATTTATGCCGGAGCGCAAAAAAATATTGGTCCTGCCGGAAGCACAATGGTAATGGTAAAAAAAGATGCGCTTGGAAAAACTGGGCGCAAAATGTTATCCATGCTCGATTACCAGGTTCATATCAAAGGAGAATCGATGTATAATACGCCACCGGTATTTCCTGTTTACGTAACCATGCTTACCTTACGTTGGTTAAAGCAAAACGGAG
The DNA here is from genome assembly GCA_031428235.1 of Bacteroidia bacterium. Lineage (GTDB taxonomy): Bacteria > Bacteroidota > Bacteroidia > B-17B0 > Aurantibacillaceae > UBA4416. Next base: position 9,591 of record JANPOX010000181.1, read on the forward strand.
GGATCAGTTGGATAGAAAACATCAACCAGCAAAAAGCAGATTTATTGTATAACGAAATTGACCGAAATTCACAGTTTGTTGGTACAACTGCTAAAGAAGACAGAAGTAATATGAACGCTTGTTTTTTATTAAACAAACCTGAGTTAGAACCGGAGTTTGATAAATTGTGGAAGAGTGCAAATATTGATGGCATTCGCGGACACAGAGATGTTGGTGGCTACAGGGCTTCTATGTATAATGCTTTACCTATTGAAAGCGTACAGGTTTTAGTAGACGTTATGAAAGATTTTGAAGCAAAGTTTGCTTAACCACTATTCAGTCAACAATAATTAATCGGGACACTCGTTATAAATCAGTGAAATACATTTTATCTTATATCCTGATCATGAGTTGCCTGATTTCTTTTTCTCAGGATAAAGCGCCGGAGTTACCAAAATTCTCATTAAGAGCCAATATTGGAATTCCTAAAATTGCATCGAGTGAACAATATAGACACTCTTTTTCCGGCGTAATTACCGGCGACGCTAATATCAATTATAAACTCTTCTCAAATTTTTTTGTTGGTCTGGGGTATTCCTATACCTATTTTAAATGTCAGAAATATTTCAGGGATCCTTTGCGGGATAATATCAATACCTCGTTGCAAATGCAAAGTGGTTATTTGAAATTAGGATATGATCATTTTTTTAGTGACAATGGTTTCGCAACTTTTTCGATGAACATGGGTTATGGTGAAAGTAAATACCATGGCATCCAATACAAAAAAGATTCTTTGAAAGGTAAACTTCCCACACGTTTTCAAAATGCATTTATTGAGCCAATGATTGGTTTGTATTTTATTGTTGAACCCAACTTTGCTATTGGCGCACATCTATCTTATAACTACAGCTTTACTCAATTTAACCCTACTTATCCCCAATTTAATGAGTGGGGGCCTCCTGGATACAAGGATCTTTCAAATAAATGGAACATGAGCATGGTGACGCTTGGCTTTGGTTTTTATTATGGCCTTGCAAGAAATAAGTAATACAAGTTGTAATTCATTTATAAATTGTAACTTTTCAATAAGATTAAACGTCTTGATATAAAACAATTATGAAAAAACTATTTATACTTTGTATCATTTGTTTTGGCGCATTAAATTCATTTTCTCAAAATGATTCTATTAATAGAAAAAAGAAAAACGAGATCGACGTCAATTATAACTGGTCTCATATTGGCAGAAGCCTTAATTTAAATTACAACCATTATTTTGGGCGTCAAGCCATAAGCATTGGTATCAGGCAACATTATAATAATGGAGCTATTACTGATAACCAGAATTATGTTTATAAAAACAGAGGCTATTCAACAAATTTTAAAGAATCATTTGGATTAAACATTGGTTATAAATTAGATCTACTAAGAAAACATGACTATTTAATGCCCTATGTGTTTTTTCAATCACAGATTTCGAACATAAGGTTCAAAACTACCTATGATAGCCCTGGGGTTTGGGAAAATATGTTGATTATCAACACATACACCGAAATGTCCGAACCACTGTTTGTAACCGAAAATTATATTGGTTTTGGGTTGAAAGTAAAGCTCTACAAAAACCTGTTTCTAAACCAAACGATTGGTGTAGGCATTGCAACGTTTAAAGGAAAAGACACGAAAGGCATGCTCTTCAATAAACCAATCAATTTTAATATTGAATTTTCACATTCCATCAAAATAGGACTGATCTATCAGTTTAAATAAATTTTAAACTACTCAAATCTTAAACTCTCTATCGGATCTAACTGTGAAGCGCGTTTTGCAGGAAGGTAACCGCTGATCAAACCTACAACGAGGCAAACGCTGAATCCGATAATAATCCAGGTCCATGGCATAAAAAAAGAAGAGCTCAGTTGAAAGGAAATTAAATTAGCGGCAATAATTCCCATCAGTATCCCAAAGAATCCACCGCAGACACAGATCACAATGCTCTCAATCAAAAACTGATTTTTAATAGCTTCAGAAGTGGCACCCAGCGCTTTCCTGACACCGATCTCTTTGGTACGTTCTGTTACTGATACTAACATAATATTCATTAAACCAATTGAAGCTCCAATCAAAGTGATGATCCCAATGATCAATGCTCCAAGTGAAGCTTTGCTGGTTAAACCAATCAGCATACTTGCCAGACTATCGGCGCGTGTGATCTCAAAATTATCTTCCTCTCCAATCGGCACCTGTCTTATTTTTCGCATCAACCCATTAGCTTCTCCTAAAGCAAGCTCTAACCAATGAGCATCCTTAGCTAAAACACTTATAGTAAAACTCATATCAGGTTTGCCAAAATACTGTCTTGCGGCCGTTAATGGAATGATGCTGACTTTATCGCCCCCAAATCCCATGCTGTTACCTTTACTCGCCAACACCCCTATGATTTTGTATTTTCCACCATTAATAGTTACAATTTTATCAAGCGCTTTTTGTTTCCCTTTAAACAAAGCAAACTCTACATCTTTACCAATAATTACCACATGTGCCCCACTAATTATTTCCTGTGGCGAAAAATTTCTTCCTTTCTCCAGTTCGTAGCCACTTGTTCCCAGGTAATTTTCATCTCCACCAAAAACCTGAATGTTAGGGTTTGTTTTTTCAGTGCCAAATTTTAAACGTGAATTAAATGAGGCCATGGTTGATACCGCTGTGGTAACAGGAAAAATAAATTCAGTTTTGAAACGAGTAGCTTCTTTATAAGTAATGGATTCGTATTTTTTTGCTCTTTTGCCTTTCCTTCCAACTCTCACATTCATATCCCTGTTTCGGATCGTGAAAGAGTTGGCTCCCATGCTGGTGAAGTTACTGTTAATAGAACCCTTCATTGCATCTATAGCTGAGGAAATGAAGGGTTCTGCAGTAATGCCAAAAAAAATAATGAGCATCGTTAAGAACGCTCTCAGCTTATTTCCTTTAATGGAGTCTGTAGCAATTTTTATATTTTCTTTGAGTAACAATGCCATTGGATAAAAGTAAACAATTCAATCAAGTTATTTTTACCGTTTATGTAGTGTCAATTACATACTAAAGAAAATCTATTCTAACTTTACTTATGGTTGTTTTCTAAAATCAATATTGTAAAAAATAGCTGTCTGAAAATACTGTCTGGTTGTTTGTCCTACGGATTGAGCAAGATAACCTATTTGTATATTAGCATTTTTTAAAAACTGATACCCCACAGCTCCATACAATCGATTTCTATCAAATGGAGTGGCTGAAAAATGAATAAATAGTTCGTTGTAAAAACTTAGAAAGAGGGTCTTTTTTTCCATTTCTTTTTTATTGATTGGAATTGTAACCCGCAATAAATACCTAATCCTATCAAGATATCGGTTATTATTATTTGCTTGTATCCATCGTTGCTCAAGGCGATACCGATGTTCAAAAAAACATCTTCCTAAATTATTTTTAATAAAAAACTGTTGCCAGATACGATTTTCGGAAGCTTGGGCGCCCGGCATTTGTTCTTTATCAAAAGCATAATTTGTAACACTTGCATAACCAATACTTGCAAAGGCTAAACTATTGAAATGATAATTAATACCGCCACGTAAAAGCAATTGTTCAGTATTTGGAATAATTTCATAACTGCGGTATTGAACCTCAGAATGTATACTCCAGTTCTTATGCAAACGTGTTTGATTGAAAAACATCAGCCAATTACCCTTAATGTTGGATGGAGATTGCCCCAATAAACAGGAAAAAACAAAAAAATGAGAAATAAAAAATAAATAGATCTTTTTATTTATAGAATTATTCATTTGTTCATTTAGAACTTAAAAGTGAAATCTCAGGATAAAATGTTACTAAGCCGGTAGTAATATCATGTATACCTCCAACAATTCCAATAGCACCACTTTCAATCATTTCTTTTAAAATCGGACTTCGTTCAGTGATGCCGTTAACCGTTTTCTTTACATTAATGACAGCCACTTTCTCAACAAATTCAGAGTTACCAGAATTACGGTTATCTTTTGTAGTTAATTCATCATCAACGGCAGGTCTGATTTTAGTTAACAATGAAGTAAGATTACCCATTTCAACGTGATCACAAGCACCTTTAACAGCACCACATTTTGTGTGACCTAGAACTACGATGATTTTTGAACCAGCAACCTTACAACCAAATTCCATACTGCCTAAAATATCTTCATTTATAATATTACCGGCAATACGCACACTAAATACATCTCCCAGACCCTGGTCAAAAATTAATTCAGCAGAAGTCCGGCTATCAATGCAACTTAAAATAACGGCAAATGGATGTTGTCCTTCAGCTGTTTCGTTGGCCTGCTGCAAAAGATTTCTGTTTACTTTAAGATTATTTACAAATCTTTTATTTCCTTCTTTTAATAAGTCTAAGGCCATTAAAGGCGATATAGCTGCTTGCATTTCTTTCGTTAATGTTCTCATAGTTGTTTTGTGTTTATGTTAGTTAATATAAAATTCATTGTCTTGAAGTGGTGACGGAATATCCGTATCCTTAATAAGTTGCTTTAAGTTGATCTCAATAACTCTGGCAATGGCTGTAACTGAAGTATCCGTTGGACGATTAGAAAATGGATCTTGCATATGTTTTGCCGTTTTTTCTAATAAGAGAAAAGGAAGTGCTATTATAATCAGCAACGGAATTTCAAATATACCATCAATTTCTGATAAGGATATGGAAAGAAAAATAATAAATATGTATATAGAAAAATGAAGAAATAATCTGTAAGTAGTTGGAAAAACAGTGTTTTTAATTCGTTCAGCTTTGCCCATTGCATCACAGAGCCTTACCAATGTATTATCCAGTTGAACATGATAAAATAAATCTAAGTCTCCACTATTTTTTAAATTTAATAAATCTTTACTATGTGCATCTAACATAGCAAATGGCTTATTATCGAAGGATTTTAAATTCTCTAATTCTGTTTCAGACAAATACTTATCTAAATCTTTCAATGGATCCAGTTTTCTTAATGATTGGCCAAAACAATACGTCCAGGCAATTTTTCGTAAAGTCATTGTTTTTATTAATTTAGTATTATCAGGTTTAATAAATGCGTTTAATTGAATAACGAAACTCCTTGAATCATTTACTATGGAACACCGCACTTTTCTAGCTTCCCACCACCTGTCATATGACTGATTCAATTGAAAAGATAACAACAGAGAGATTGCCGTACCTAAAAAGATCGGGATATTAACGGGCAATGGTGGCAAACTATTTTCAACCATTGATTGCATCAAGTACACGACAATAGATATGATTGTTACAATTAAAAAATCCCACTGTACTTTTTTAATGATATAACATAATGGAATTTTTTTATCAAGTAACATACTTTTGTATTTCAAACAAAAATAGTATGTTTTTTTTATGAATAGTATTACCAACATTAAAAAATAATACTAAAATTACTTTATATATAATGTTCAAGGAAGCCATATTACCTGCGGATGGCATATGCACAAAAGCTTTACATGCATCATTTCCCATCGCTTACCCATTTTTGGACAACAAAAGATGAGACTAAATTAGTAGGTTTTTTAGAAGACTTAGTTTTTAAAAGCATTAAAAAGTAAATACTAAATCTAGAACCACAAAACCATTATTATTTAAACTAAAAACTGTTCAAAAAAGCCCCCAATTTGTTTTTCAGCATCTACAAAATGAATCTCAAGAATCCATTCTCGTTTAGTTCCTAACACTCCAGGCGCAAACATATCTTTTTGATTATCCGGATGGATATAATTATCCCTGCTCTCGCTTTCAATTTGTTCGTGTGGAAAATTTCCAATTAAATGCCCGGCAATATCTCCCCCAAATGTCCAGCCATACTTAGCAGCTAAATCAACATTGTATTGATAATAATCTGCGCCGGTTATAGATGTCTGTTTGATAAACCAATCCCTTGATTCGTTCCAGGCAGCTTCAATATCGGCTTTCAATTTATGTTTTAAAGGATCATTTCCAATAACATATGTTCTACCCACATCGGCTTCCCAATCTTCAAAAACAGGCCCAAAATCAAAAAACAAAATATCATTTTCTTCTAGTACTAAATTAGGGGGATTTTCTTTGTAGGGAAATAATGTGTTTCTACCTGAACGAACTATACGCTTGTGCCAGAATTTTTTTATTCCATACAATTCAAAAGCTAAAGCAAACAACTCATCATTTAAATGCTTCTCCGTTTTACCGGGAACAATTAATCCGCGTGTTTCAGCAACCTTAAATAAGTTTAACGCTTTCTGCTCTGCTTTTAATAATTCTTTTACTTTATCTGATTGCATCTTTAAAAAATTGAGAATAACTTTTCTTACAAGTTCTAAAATTAAACTATAATTTAATGCTTTCATAAAGCCCTGCATAAAAAAGTGATTCTCTGTATTGCCGAAAAACCAAGTGTTGGAAAAGAAATTGCCAGAATTGTTGGCGCTACCAGTCGGCGTGATGGTTTTTTTGAAGGCAACGGTTATCTTATCAGCTGGACTTTCGGACACCTTTGTACTTTAAAAGCTCCTGATGATTACAGTGACGATTGGAAACGTTGGGACCTGAATTTTTTACCAATGATTCCTCCTCGTTTTCAGTTAAAAGTAATTGATAACAGTGGAGTCACCAAACAGTTCAATACGTTAAAATCACTGATGGAACAATGCACCGAAGTGGTGAACTGCGGTGATGCCGGTATTGAAGGAGAGCTCATACAACGGTGGGTTTTATCAAAAGCATCCAACACCAAACCTGTTAAAAGATTATGGATTTCCTCCATGACGGATGAAGCGATCAAAGAAGGCTTTGAAAATTTAAAAGACAGTAAAGATTACGACTTGTTATACGCTGCCGGCAATGCCCGTGCTATTGGAGATTGGTTATTGGGCATGAATGCCAGCAGATTGTATACCGTAAAATACGCAAACGGAAAAGGTGTATTGTCCATTGGCCGGGTGCAAACCCCTACCCTTGCTCTTATTGTTAACCGCTATAACGAGATACAAAATTTTAAACCGGAAATTTACTGGGAATTAAAAACAACGTATCGCGCTGTTATATTTAATTCTGCCAAAAGAAAATTTACAAAAAAAGAAGATGCCGCGCAGATATTAGAAAGCATTAAAAACAATTTATTTGAAATTGTTTCAAGCACTAAAAAAAACGCGAATGAAAGTCCGTTACCCCTGTTCGACTTAACTTCACTCCAAGTTGAATGCAATAAAAAACTAAACTTTACCGCAGATGACACTTTAAAACATCTGCAAAAATTATATGAATCAAAACTGGTGACTTATCCAAGGGTTGATACTACTTACCTGCCTGAGAATATGCATTCTAAAATAAAAGGCATTTTAGAAAACATGAAGCCATATTCGCAGTTTACAAACCCACTATTGGATAAACCGATCCGGAAAAGTAAAAAAGTATTTGACGATAAAAAAATAACAGATCACCATGCGATCATTCCAACAGGTGTGATGCCGCCATCTGGCATGTATTTGCCCGAAAAGCAAGTATATGATTTGATATCGCGTCGTTTCATTGCCGCTTTTTATCCTGATTGTGTAGTGAGTAATACTGTAGTATTAGGTGATGTGGATGGCAATGAATTTAGCGCTACGGGAAAAGTTATCTTAGAAGAAGGGTGGCGTGCTTTGTTTCCCAGAAAAGAATCTGCTGCACAAGGCGACGATAAAGAAAAAGAAGACGAGGAACAATTAATGCCTTTATTTATAAAGGGTGAAAAAGGTGAACATATTCCTGACCTCCAGGAAAAACAAACTCAGCCACCAAAAATGCATACAGAAGCCACACTGCTGAGAGCTATGGAAACAGCCGGCAAACAGGTTGATGATCCGGAGCTAAGGGATTTAATGAAAGAAAACGGTATTGGCCGGCCTTCTACAAGAGCCAATATTATTGAAACGCTTTTCAAACGCAATTATATTATTCGCCAGAAAAAAAATCTCGTTCCCACCATTACAGGAATTCAATTGATAAAAACTATCAATAACGAATTATTAAAATCGGTGGAGTTGACTGGGATGTGGGAGAAAAAATTGCGACAAATCGAAAAAGGAGAATATGATCCGCATCTATTTTTAACGGAGATGAAAGACATGGTGAGTGACCTGACTAAAGAAGTGAAATACGAGCACGGGAATTCCATTACTATTGAAGCGATAGCTAACTCGGCCACTTCAAAACCCTCATTGGCTTTAGTAACTCCAACTCCTGATTCACAAACCCAAAAGAAAACAAAAAAAACCGAACTAAAATCAGAAGAGAAGATCATTTGTCCCAAATGTAATACAGGAACGATTCTCCAAGGCAAATCAGCTTACGGTTGTTCGGCGTTTAAAGAAGGCTGCACTTTTAAAATTGATTTTGAATTTGGCGCTAAAAAATTAAGTGAAAAACAATTATTCACCTTAATTCAAAAAAGAAAATCACCTTCTATAAAAGGTTTTATTATAAATGAAAAAAAAGTAAACGGACATTTAATCTTAACGTCTGATTTCAAAATTAACTTCATTGAAGAAGTTGAAAAAGTAAATACTATTGGAGAAAATCAATCCTGTCCGAAATGTAAAAAAGGAACAATTATTAAAGGAAAAACAGCTTACGGTTGTAACCATTACAAAGAAGGCTGCGATTTTAGAGTTCCTTATTAAAAATACTTATCAAAAAAAAATTTGATTCTTTAACTGTTTTAAAAAATGCTAGTGACTCGTCCAAGGTAATTGCATTAAATCCGTTGAGCAATAAACCTGTTTTTAAATGCCAAAAAAGTATTCCTAAAAGAGTATATAGCTTTTGAACTGTAATGGGCAAAAGAAATATTTTGAATATATTACTATTCTCTAAACAATAAACTTCCATCTCCATAGCTTAAAAATCTAAAATCATTATTTAAAGCATGTTGGTACACTTTTCGCCAATTCTCCCCTATAAAAGCAGCTATTAATAAAATCAATGTGCTTTCAGGTTGATGAAAATTAGTAACTAATGCATTTACTATTTTAAATTTATATCCAGGAACTATAATAATACTAGTTTTAGCATACAGTGATTTTAATTGATACTGATTTAATAAATCAATAATATACTTTATTGATTCCTTAGATCCTAGCTTTATGTTTGGAGAGGCATATGGCTGCCATTGATCAACTAATAAATCTTTTGGTTGCATATTAGGATTATTTGCAATTTTTTCTCCAATCCAATACAAACTCTCTAAGGTCCTTAAAGAAGTTGTGCCCACAGCCGTTATTGTATTTTCGATGTTTTGATATATATAATTGATTATATCCAAAGAAACATCTATATATTCGCTATGCATTTCATGTTCTGCCATCGTAATAGATTTAACAGGTATAAATGTTCCTGCACCTACATGCAATGTGATGTATGCTGGAATGATATTTTTTTCTTTTAACTTTTCAAATACTTTATCAGTAAAATGTAATCCAGCAGTTGGTGCAGCAACCGAGCCTTCTTTATCGGCATATATAGTCTGATATCGCTCAAAGTCAATAGCCTCTGCTGCTCTTCTTAAATAGGGAGGAATAGGAATTTTGCCGGCAATTTGTAACACTTCCGAAAATGTTTTTTGTGCTGGTTCCCAGGTAAATTCTAAATTAAAAGTTCCTTGATGGCGTTCAATAATTTGCGCTTTTACTTTTAAGTCTTCGGTTTCTAAATACACAAATTGCTCTTTCCATTTTACAGCACCACCAACCAAACATTTCCATTTCACACTGCTTTGTTGTATCATGCTATCATATACATTGGCGGCATTTGATAAAGGCTCTAAACAAAATATTTCAATATCCTTTTCAGTAGATGTTTTAAAAAAGAAACGTGCAGGAATTACTTTAGTATTATTAAAAAATAACAAAGAACCTTGAGGCAAATATTCCGCAATATTTAGATATTGTGTTTGTTCTATTGAAGTATCATTATACACTAACAGTTTGGATAAATCTCTTTCTGCCAAAGGATATTTGGCAATGCGATTAAAAGGCAAATCATAGTGATAATCTTTTATAGAAATCTTTTTTTGTTGCATAAAGGTCTATTAATAATTTTTTATTTTATGTGAAATTAAAAGTAAATTAATATTAATGCAATGAATCGTAAAAATAGATTACAATTAGATCAATCTATACACATCCTAATCGATACTGTTATATTACAAATAACTACACAAATCACAGATATCATCTACTTGATTCAGTTTGTCTAAATCCATAGATCAATATTAAGAATTAAAACTATTAAAAATCTGACTGAGTTTTAAACTCCATTTGTTTTAAAGTCACAGGGTGTTGAATTACAAGTTTTGCAGCGTGTAGCGCAATCGCGTTTGGCTTATATTGCTCATCAGAACCATATAAAACATCCCCAATAATTGGGCAACCCAAATCGGCAAGCTGTACGCGAATCTGATGAAACTTTCCTGTGTGTAGTTTTATCTCCCATAAAAAACAATTATCTTTTGGTTTTACACTATACTCCAATTTTATGCGTTCGGCAAATTCTGTTCCTTCAGAAACCAACACCGCTTTCTTTTTTTCTTTGCGATGCCATTGTTCCAATACACCCGATAACTGCTTTGGAGCATTAGCCGTTAATGCCAGGTAATATTTTGAGACTGTTCTTTGAGCGAATTGCTCACTCAAATCTCTCAGAAATTCTCTTTTTTTATTAAACAATACTACGCCGCTTACAGGTCTATCGAGGCGATGAAGATGTTGAACATAAGGCACTTTATCGCCTGTTTTTTCCTTTAAATAATTTTTGACCTGTTGCAATAAATTAGGAAAGTTATTTCGATCGGGTTCCACCATAAGGCCTGAAGGCTTATTGCAAACCAATATAACCTCATCTTCATATAGGATATTCAAAGCTTCCAAACTCTATTGGGTTTTAAAAACTAACGTGATACACATCAGTTTTATTACGAGGGATTCCTAATACTTCAAAACCACCATCCTGTGGAATGATCTCTTTTAAATCAAAAGCTGTGCAAGTTTTGCTCAGACCCTGAAAAATAAGTGTAAAACCTTTTCCATCATTCATGGTCCATTGCGGAGCAAAAGAAATATTAAAAGCGGTGATCAAGCCAGCCCGTTTATCAGTACCATGTTCAATTAAAAAAGTGGTAGGCCATATACGGTAAGCATAATCATCTCCGCAGGTGCAATGCACAATCGTTTGTCTTTCTTCACTCTCCAGTGTTTTTACTTCTAACTCTACCTGCTCTTCTGTTTCGACCATTAATTTTTTTTATATGATTTTATAAATATAAAAAGATTAATGGACCAATATTCATATTTCAAGAAAGATAAATATTTAAGTACTTGATCTCAGGAAAGTTAGTTCATACAATCATTCCGGTTTTCTATGATGAAACCAGATATATTCTATAAAACTAAACAGAGCAGGCGCAGAGATCGAGATACCCCTGAGTTTTATATAGAAAACGTTTCAGATTCCGCCCTCATCCTTATTCTTCGCTTTAAAAATAATGAATATGACAACGGCGAGTCCTACAAATATTAAAAATGGTAATAGCATAATCCTAAATTTTTAAGATCAATTTTACGTCATAATTAAAGAATTTCTCTTACACCTTTTTTTAAATAATTTAAAGTGCCTAATGATTTGCATGGTGGTATTTTCAAGTAGCTATAATCATTATAACATAATTAAAAAATAGTGTAAGAATAATATCTGATTCCAGATTCATTTTTGTAACCATCAATTACTATGTTATTATGGAATATACATTAATAAGATAAGCACGTGCAAAAAAGTAATCCGAAAAGAAAAATCGTCAAAAGGCAGTCTCAGTCTCAGCCAGGTTTGGAGTATAAAATGGATCCATTACCAGAGTTTGATGATGAATCAAGTATAAAGAACAAACTGTATAATAAAAAATGTGTGATCACTGGTGGTGATAGCGGCATTGGCAGGGCTGTGGCGATAGCATTTGCGAAGCATGGTGCCGATGTGGCTATTATATATTTAAAGAGTGAAGAAAAAGATGCGCATTTTACAGCAAAATATATTGAGGATAAATTTAAGCGAAAATGCCTCACGATAGCTTCTGATATTTCAAAAGAAGCTAATTGCAAAAATGCCATAAAAAAAATATTCAAAGAATTTAAACAAATTGATGTTCTTGTAAATAACGCGGCTGTTCAATTTCCGGCTGAAGATATTTTAAAAATTACTTCTGAAAAGCTGATCAAAACTTTTTCTGTAAATATATTTGCCATGTTTTGGATTACTCAGGCCTGTTTACCTCACATGAAACGCGGCAGTTGTATTATAAATACAAGCTCTGTGACAGCATATCGTGGAAGTCCAGAATTGCTCGATTACAGTGCAACTAAAGGTGCAATTGTTTCTTTCACCAGAAGTCTATCAGCCAATTTAATGAAAAAAGGAATACGTGTAAATGGCGTTGCTCCCGGACCGGTATGGACACCCTTAATACCAGGAAGTTTTCCTCCTAAAAAAGTTTCAGAATTTGGATCAGATTCACCTATGAAACGTCCTGCACAAACAGATGAATTAGCCCCTGCTTATGTATTTTTAGCAAGTCAGGATGCTAGTTACATGTCGGGTCAATTTCTTCATGTGAATGGGGGAGAAATTGTTAACGGCTAGTAAATCCAATTTATTTTTTCTTGTCCTAAATAAAAATAATGCCATCACCATTTGAGCAACTAAAGAAGGCATGCTGTTACGATTATATTTAAAAATCAAGAAGTTGAAAGCAAGTTAATAGATATCTTTTTACTCTGATTATTTAATATGTAAAACATGTAATACTCACGTTAGTTAAAACATAAAAAAGTGTAAGTCATTTTAATGTAATACGGCGTATTTTGTATAAAAAAATGTACTATGACAAATTATGAGAAGCATGAATCAATTAAAAACGAATTGATCCAGTACGGCAAAACTTATAAAAAACAGGGGAACACAGAACTAAGTAAATCATTTCTTGACACTGCCTCGCTCGTTAAAGACCTTAGCGATATTTACCGAAAAAACAACTACTCTTTAACAGATGTTGTTATTTTAAGGACTCAAATAAATTATAATTTCAATCGTCTCCAACGTGCTATGGATAACAGATCTCCGGTAAATGATGTGAATCAAATTGACCCTGTTACAAAACAAGTATTAGGTTCTTTTGAAACTTATTATGATTTTTTTAGGTTTGAAAACAGAAGAGGCACTGCTTAAATTAAAGCATCTCTGAACTTTAGTCGGATTTCATTCGGGATTTTTTTCCTTCAATAACTACCGCCACTACTTTATTTTTATATAAATAAGGTTTGTATGAAGTTATGAGTGTATCACCCATTCGGCTTTCTATCAATTCATTTTCTATAGTGGCACCGGAAAGTGCCGTTAGAATATTTCGATGATTTTTAGAAGCTATTACTTCAGGATATTTTTCTAGCGCTGCTTGCCCTATAATATCTTTATTTTCAAGATGAAGATAAGAGCAGGCGATGCTATTTATAGCAATATAAATCAACTTATCATTTAAGGCCACAGATATATAGGGACTTGAATTCACATGATTCAACACTTGCTTGAGAATTTTTTCGGGAACAGTATCAGGCATGAACATATATAAAAACAATTATTTTAAACTCATTTGTCAATTTAAATACTTTTTATTGAAGGATGAATTTTCTAAATTAATACTATATTTTAAACTATAAATCCAACCACTTTTATTAGAGAAATGAGAGAGGAATAGTAAATTCAATGTAAGCGTTGTTTTATTTTATTTCTATATATTTGAAATGTACCATCACATTTTAATTTAAGTGGAAAAGAATATTAAGGATCTTATAATAAATCGGGAGAAGTTTAATTTTAAATACCTTCCTGCATTTGCAGCCTACATTTTGGATAACCACTTTAAAGAGTTTGTTACCATTGGCATACGGTTTAGTAGGGAAGAGGATTTACCAGTTATGAAACCTTTAGCAAAGCTTAGTGAAGAAGAATTAGTTAACCTAAGCCTGGATTCAAATAGAAAGACATTAAATGCCTTAATTAAAGGGAAGATCGTTGACTACATAGAAAACTCACTTGATAGGTATATCAATAATAAAATAGGCATTCTTGATCAATTTGAGATTGATGTTGCAGATTTGACTCTCATATATTTTATACGACGTAAAATGTTTTCGTATTTTCTTTATGGATATACACAAAATCCAAGTCTTCAGCAATCCATTATTTCGGAAGTGGATATTTATACTTCACAGGAACAATTACTTACTTTAAAAGTATTCCTCAATCTGAAGGCTAAAAAATAAAAACTATTTGGATACAATTAAAAATTCGGTGCGTCTGTTTTTAGCTTTTCCTTCTTCCGTAGTATTTGCTGCAATGGGTTTGTTTGGCCCAAAACCTTTTGCTGTGATCCTTTTTCCATCAACACCTTTTTCTTCTAAAAAAGCTTTAACAGTATAGGCACGGTTTGCCGATAAGGCTTCATTGGATTTTACAGCACCAACATTATCTGTATGTCCTTGAATTTCTATATTAATAGTTGGATTATCTGTTAAGTATTCTGCAAAAGATTCCAGTACAATAAAAGACTCCGATTTTAAATCAGCAGAGTTCACATTGTAATATAAATTATTAAGCACAAAAGAATTTCCAGCAGAAGCTTCGTTTATTTCAATGTCAACAGGTTTTGGCTTATTTTCAAAAGTTGCATCTTTAAGGCTTATTACTTTTGACGTGAAGGCGTAATCCTCTTTTTTTACAGTAACCAAAAGGTCATCTTTCTTTTTCAAATTTACGGCCACCATGTAGCTCCCATTTATAGAATCCACAACCGCCAGTGTTTTTTCTTTGGTTACCGTATTCATGATTTCTACTTTGGCTCCTGTAATCTTACTACCGGATTTATCTTTTAATTCGCCACTTAAAAACGTTGTTTCCTGTGGACGTGCTTCTTTATATAACTCAAACGAATACAGGTCATAACGTCCTATGCCCTTACCACGCATTTTTCCTTCATCGTATGAAAAGAAATAACCTGTTTTACTATCGGTGCTTACAAAAAGACCGAGGTCTTCCGTTTCAGTATTAATTGGGTA